>BEHY01000018.1 GCA_002898735.1 Candidatus Thermoflexus japonica | reverse complement strand
GACCTGCTCCGGTCCGATCGCGAAGGAACGGGGCGCTCGCACAGGCGGCAGCGCCCGGATCGCCTGAACGGTCCAGCGGAGGGTCTCCCACGACCGGGCGCATGTTTCACATGTGCGCAGATGCGCTTCCACCCGCGCCCGTTCCTCGGGCTCCAGGCGGTTATCCAGATACAGGGAAAGCCGATCCTGAACCCACCGATGTTCGTCCACTTTCAGACGGAAGAGCGGCATCCTGAACCACACAGAGGGTTGAGGTATTCTGAGAACAAGGCCAGGCCCCTTCGGCACCCCATCGGATTCTGAGCCTCCTTCTTTCCAGGAAAGTCGGAATCATCGCCGGCCCTTCAAGAGGGACGTATTGTTCCCGGTAAAAGTTCCCGGTGAGCCAGCAGGAAATCCCGGACCCGCGCGCGGGCCCGGCTCAGGCGGGACTTGACGGTCCCCAGCGGCACCCGCAGGATCTCCGCGATCTCCTCGTAGGAATACCCCTCGATGTCGGAGAGCACCAGGACCACCCGCTGATCTTCCGGAAGGCTCTGGATGGCGCGATGGATCCAGTCGGCCAGCTCCTGGCGCTCCGCGTAAAATTCCGGCCCCTCCACCGGGGGAAGGAGCATCTCCGCTTCAGGCCCCTGATCCACCACGAACAGCGCCTCGAGGGAGGCCTGAGGCCGGCGGCGGCGACGGCGGAGTTCATCGTAGCATGCGTTGGTGACGATGCGGGTGAGCCATGCCAGGAAAGAGCCGCCGCGGAACCCCCGGATCCCCCGGAAAGCGGCGATCAGCGCCTCCTGGAGCGCATCGGCGGCCGAATCATGATCACCCATGATGCGATAGGCAATATGATAGAGGCGATCCTGGTAACGGCGGATCAGCGCATTGAAGGCTTCCAGGTCGCCGGACCGGGCCGCCTCGATCCATCGCGTTTCATCGGAAGATGGGGCGGACGGGCTCATGGGTTAATCGACGAACCGATACTTGATCAGGGTCCACAGGGCCTTCAGGCCATCGCGGATGGGGCGGATCTTCTTCCCCTCCCGGAACTCCCGCCCGTAGTAAGAGATGGGCACCTCGAAGATCCGGTAGCCCCGTTTGAGGATCTTGGCCGTGATCTCCGGTTCGAACTCGAACCCCCGGGCGCGCAGCGGGATGCCCCGCACCACCTCCGCCCGGAACACTTTATAGCCGGTCTCCATGTCGCTCAGGATCGCATCGTAAAGCAGGTTGGTGATCAGCGTGAGGAACTTGTTCCCGATCATGTGCCAGAAGAGCATGGCTTTGCGAGGGCCCAGGAAACGGGAGCCGTAAACGACCGAGGCCCGCCCCTCCAGGATGGGGCGGATCAGGTGGGGGTAATCCCGCGGATCGTATTCCAGGTCCGCATCCTGGATCAGGAGGATGTCCCCCGTGGCGTGGGCGATGCCGGTCCGCACCGCTGCCCCTTTTCCCATGTTCCGTTCGTGGTAGATCACCCGAATGTCCCCGTTCCGGGCTTCCTCCTCCAGGATCTCCCGCGTCCCATCGGTGGAGCCGTCATCCACCACAATGATCTCATCCGCCAGGCCCACCGCCCGAACCTGTCTGAGGATCTCCCGGATCGTCGCCCGCTCGTTATATACTGGGATAATCACGGAAAGCCGCATGATCCTTTTGCTCCTCCGGACCCGCCTGGAGTTGCTCTCTTCCTGAAAGTTCGGTCAGGCAAGTCCTTATTATATCCGGGGTGGAAGGGCTCCGTATGGCCTGGCAGGCCTCTGAGCCCTTCGAGCATTCTCCTGGATCAGGAGGGATGGCCCTTTGCGGCTGGCCCTGATCACCGGCGAATACCCGCCTCTTCCCGGGGGCGTCGGCGATTACACGCGTGAACTGGCCCGGGCCCTGCAGGCCCGGGGCCATACGGTGGCCGTATGGACCGATCGCCGCGGCGAAGGGGACGCACCTTCCCCCTTCCCGGTCTTCCGGGTTGTCCGGCGCTGGGATGCCCGGGCCTGGTTCACCCTGGGACGCTCGCTGCGCGCCTGGCGGCCGGACGGCGTCCTGCTCCAGTATCAGGCGGCGGCCTATGGGCTGGGCGGGGCGATGAACCTCTGGCCGGCGATCGCGCGGCCATGGCTGAGGGGGATCCCCATCGTGGTCACCTTCCACGATCTGCGGGTCCCTTACCTGTTCCCGAAAGCCGGCCCGCTGCGAGCGTGGAGCATCCGCCTCCTGGCCCGCCGGGCGGATGGGGTGATCGTCACCAACCATGAGGACGAAGCGGCCCTGCGCGCCGTGGGGATCCGCCCCCTCTGGCGCATCCCGATCGGCAGCAACATCACCCCCCCATCCGACCTCCCCCCTCCTCGGAGCGCCCGCGCACGCCTGGGGTTCCCCGAGGATCTCCCTCTGGTGGGCTTTTTCGGCTTCCTGCACCCATCGAAGGGTTTCGATATTTTGCTGGAGGCCATCGCCGCGCTTGCGCGGGAGGGGATGACGGTCGGCCTGGTGCACATCGGCGCAACGGTGGCCCCCAGCGATCCCTCCCAGCGCGGTTACGCGGCCTGGTGCCGTCAACGGATCCATGAGCTGGGATTGCGGGGGCGCGTCTGGGAGACCGGTTACCGCCCGCCGGAGGAAATCTCCCTCGCCTTCGCCGCGGTGGATCTCTGCGCCCTGCCCTATCGGGATGGGGTTTCCTTCCGGCGGGGAACGCTGATGGCGGCCCTGGCCCACGGGCGGGCAGTGATCAGCACCTTCCCCCGCGTCCCGATCCCGGAACTCCAGATGGGCGATCCGATCCTTATGATCCCGCCGGGAGATCCGGAGGCGCTCGCCCGCGCCATCCGGCGCGTCCTGGAGGATCCCCTCCTGCGGGCTGGGCTGGAGCGGGGGGCGCGGGCGCTGGCGGAGCAGTTCTCCTGGGAACGAATCGCCGCTCAGGTGGAAGAGGTCTTCCAGTCGCTGGGCGTGAGGCCGCAGGGATGAAACGCTGGGGATGGATGGCCCTATCTCTGGCCCTGATCGGGCTGGCGTTCGGCCTGCGGGTTTACCGGCTGGGCGCAGCCAGCCTCTGGTATGACGAGGCGTTCAGCGTCGATCTGGCCCGCCATCAGATCTGGCAACCGGTGGACGCCCATCCGCCCCTTTTCTATCTAACGCTCCGGCTCTGGATGGCCCTCGCAGGCTCCTCCGAGTTCGCTGTTCGCTTTCCCTCGGTGATGGCCGGGACGCTGATGGCGGTGCTGTTCGCCGCCACCGCCGGGCGGATCGAACGTTCGCCGATGGCCCGGATCACCGCGCTGGTTCTGGCCGCCACCCTTCCTTTCTGGGTCTGGGAATCCCGGGAGGCGCGAATGTATGCGGCGCTGGGGTTCTGGGCTGCCCTGGTCCTGTATGGGATGGTCCGGGGCTCCTTCCACCTGGCCCTGTTCGCCGCCCTGGCCGGGATCTACACGCACTATGCGATGCTCTGGATGGTCCCGGGGATCCTGCTTCTCGGGCTCCCATGGGGGTCCGCCTGGATCCCTCGAGCGGTCGTCCTTCTCATCGGGGCGATCCCCGGCGCGCTCCACGCGCTGTGGGTGGGACGGACGCAGGGGGCATTCTGGCCAGGAACCCTGGACCCCGGGCGAATCCTGGTGATCCTCTGGGAGGCCCAGGGCCTGCAGGCCCGGATGGCCGGGTTCGTTCCGCCGGATGGGTCGCCATGGATCCCTGGCCTGATGGCGGGCGCCGGCATCGCCGGGATCGGGCTGATCTCCGGGCTTCGCCGGCGAGCGGCGCGTTCCCTGTTTCTGACCCTTGGCCTTCTTCCCCTTACGGTGGGCCTGGGCCTTCTATACGGAAACCCCAAGTTCCATCCCCACTACTTCATCGGCGCCGCCATCGGGTTCTGGCTGCCGGTGGCGCTGGGCTGGGCCGACGGGCTTCGGCGCGCGCGGGGAGCTTTCCTGCCGGCCCTGGCGGCGTGGGGCCTCTTCGCCCTGCCGGCTTTGATCTGGGCCCTGGGCCATGCGGAGCAGGTCAAAGACGACTGGCGAGGCGCGGTCCGGACGGTGGAGGCCCGGAAAGGGCCGCAGGAGGCCGTGGTGCTGGCCAGCGGATTCGCCCTCCCGGCTTATCAGGCTTACGCCTCCACCACCACGCCGATCCCATTGCCGGCGATCCCGGTGGCGGATGTGCGGCATGTGCTGGATTACGAGGCGGTGGCGCCGGTTCTGAACCGTGCCCTTGCCGGGACACGCGGGGCATGGCTGGTGCAATGGGGGGACGAGATCAACGATCCAGCCCAGGTCACGGCCGCAGCCCTCGACTGGATCGGCGATGAGCTCGAGACCTTCACCTTTGTCGGAGGGATCCGGGTTCGGCATTTTATATGGGAGAGATTCCGCCCACTGCCCGAGGATCCTCAGGCCCTGTTCGGTCACCCGGGCCAGCCGATTGGCCCCCACCTGATCTGGCTGGGTTATGGACTTCCGGGAGGAATCCTGCCGGCCGATCGCCCCCTTTCCGTGATCGCGGGATGGCGGACCACCGGGCCCCTTCCCTCCGGCCTGCGGGTCTCCCTCCGCCTGGAACAGGAAAACGGCACCCTGTGGGGGCAATGGGATGGCGCGCTGGGGGGCGAGACATGGGATACGGCCCGATGGCCGTGGCCCCGCGTCGTTCTCGCCCGCTACGCGGTCCAGGCGCAGGTGGGCACCCCACCGGGTCGCTACCGGCCCCGCCTGGTGGTTTACCGGGGCGATCAGGTGTGGCTGGCCGCGCAGCTGAATCCGGTGGACCTGTCGGCTCCTGAGAGGCCATATGTGGATCCCCGATGGGAAAGCCCTCCGCGAGCGCAATGGCCCGGCCTGGCGCTGACCCATGTGGATCTCGAGGGGGAACCCCGGGCGTGCCAGCCCCTCACCCTGGCGCTGTGGTGGCGGGTGGACGGGCATCCGGCTTCGAATCAGGTGAGCCTTCGCATCGGAGAGGTTTCCATCACGGAACCGTGGAACCCCGCCCAGCCCGACCGGGCCTGGGGCCCCGGGGAGCGATGGCGGACACGCTATCGCATCCGGATGCCATGCGCGCCCGGCCGTTATGCCCTGGAGGTCGCGCTGGGGGAAGGAGAGGATCCCTCATTGCGATGGCAATCCGCGCTCGTCGTGGAGGTCAAACCATGAGAGAGCGACCGAACCGGCCCGCACTTCATCCCCCGATCTGGCTCATCACCCGGGCCATCGGGATGACCCCTTCGGGAAGGCCATGGCCCCACGGCTTGCGCCAGATGGCGGACCGGATCAGCGCTTTCAACTCCTCATCGCTCGCGCCGCTGCGCAGCGGTTCCCGCAGATCCACCTCGTCATCCCGCAGCAGACACAGGCGAAGCCGTCCTTCCGCCGTGAGGCGAACCCGATTGCACTGGGCGCAGAAAGGCTCGCTGACCGGGCTGATGAACCCCACCGATCCGATCGCACCCCGAATCCGATAGACCCGGGCCTCGCCATCCAGACGGCCATCGTTGACCGGCTCCAGGGGGCCGAATTCCCCTTCCAGGATCCGGATCATCTCCGCCGTGGGAACCACCACCTGCTGGGCGAAGGAGGCCACATCGGCGAAAGGCATCACCTCAATGAAGCGGACCTGCCAGGGGCGGGTGAGGGTCAGGGCGGCGAGATCCACCAGGTCCTGGTCGTTATAGCCCCGCACCACCACGGCGTTCAGCTTAATGGGGGTGAGCCCGGCGGCCTCGGCGGCGAGAATGCCCTCCCAGACGTCCTCCAGCCGGCCCCACCGGGTGATCCGTCGGAACTTCTCCGGGTCCAGGGTGTCCAGACTGACATTCACCCGCTTCAGGCCCGCCCGGGCCAGGGGCTCCGCGAGGGCCTTCAGCCGCAGGCCATTGGTGGTCATGGAGATCTCGCGTATCCCGGGGAGGGCGGCCATTCGGGCGACCAGCTCCACGAGGTTCGGGCGAACCGTGGGTTCGCCACCGGTAAGGCGGATCTTATCGAAACCCAGTTCGGCGAAGAGGCGGGCCAGCCGGATCAATTCCTCATCCGTGAGGAGCTCTTCGCGGGGGAGGAAAACCATCTTCTCCGGCATACAGTAGACGCAGCGGAGATTGCAGCGATCCGTCAGGGAGATCCGCAGGTAGCGGATATGCCGTCCGAACTGATCGATCACCATCCAGGCCCCCTTCGCCAGGGTCCAGGAATCCCTCCAGACTTACCTGCGGGATTCTGAAGCCATTTTACTGCAGCTACCCGGGGCGCGTCCACTTCTGAACGCGTCCCACATCGCTTTTCCAATGGAAGCCGGGCCGGGCATCCAGGGTCCCCGGCCCGGCTTTCCCCCTGAAGGAAAACCCGCCGCGCAACCCCTGCTCAGCAGGAAACCTGCCGCCGGACGGCCCGCTGGGGGTAAGCGACCTCCACCCGATCATGGGCGGCGAAGGCCAGATACGGATAGGCCGTTCCTGCGCCATAGAGCACCGCAGTGGCCAGAAGCATCGAGGCCAGCCCGTATTGTTGCTGGAGGAAACCGGAGAGGGCTGCCCCGACCATCCATCCCGCTTCCCAGGTCAGGTTCAGAACCCCACTCACGGCGGCCCGCTCAGTTGCGGGAACCTGCTCCATACAGAACTCCATATAGAGGGGAGAAGCCATGTTCATCAGGGCTCCCCGCAACACCATCGCCAGCGCGGCCAGGGCGGCCTGATCCGTCAGGGCCATGCCGATCAGGAACCCGACGGAGAGCCCCTGGGTCAGCGCCACCGTAGCGATCCGTCCGATCCATCGGGCGATGGGTGGAGCAAAGAGCGTGGCCAACCCGGTGAACGCCGAGGTCAGCGCGAACAGAACGCCCAGGGTCGAATCATCCAGCTGATAACGTTCATGGAAATAAACATTCAGGAAAGGAATGCTCAGCGCCGCGCCCATCCCCAGCAGGAAATTCGGGAAGGCCATGCGAACCGCTGGACCCCGCAGGGCCCGCTTCGGCCATCCGGCCGTCGGGTTCCCATGGGACATACGAGGGACCTCCCGGATCCCCAGAAGAGGAAGCACGGCCAGGAAGTCTAAAAGGGCGGTGAAGAGGATCGGCCCGGCGTAGATCGTGGGGCCCAACGGTGCGAGGGTCCGGAAAAGATCGGGCAGCACGCTGCCGATCCCCTCGCCCAGGAAGCCGGCCCAGAACAGAACCGCCGAGGAAAGGGCGAACAGGCGGGTGCGCTCCGACCCGGAGGCGTTCTCGGTCAGAAACGGGGCATAAGCGATGAAAAACAGGTTGTATCCGGCCCCGATGAGGCCGACCCCCAGCCCCACCCACACCGGAGAGATCCCCAGGCCTACCCCTACGGTCCCAATCGCCATCATCAGGCCTCCGATGATCAGCATCGGCCGGCGGCCGATGCGATCCGCCCACCATCCCGCGGGCAGGCCGATCCCCAGGGCGATGGCCGAGGGCAGGGCGTTGAACACGCCCATAAGTCCCCGGGGATACCCCAGATCCAGCAGGTGCAGATTGAACCAGAGCCCGTAAATGGCGCTGCTCAACCCGTGCAGCGCCAGGGCGATGAGGAAGAGCCGGACATTCCGCGTGGAATGGGATCGCTGTAACGTCCGCATCGCGCTCCCCCTCCCACGGACAGGTTCGGAAAGGCGGCACCAGCCGCCCTCCTGAAAAGGGCTTATAGAGCGTGGTGCGCTGTCCGGTTATGGGTTGAGGAAGCCGGAGATCGACGGGATCTACCCCCGGATCCTTCCACCGGGTCGGAGTCCCATCGGCCAGGGAGCAACCATCAGGGGCGCAACCCACCCAGGGCGCGGCAGCAGGGGCCGTGTTCCCGGACGTTGCCTTCCGGCGGCTATCCTTCGAAGGCCACCCGTAATCTTACGGGGTCCGTATAAGAACTGCGTAAGCGAGCTCGTTGCCCCAGCGTGGGAAGGGGGACAACAATTGAGATATAATTTTTCAGTTGACAGCTTTCCGCCGTCGCCCGGGGCACCATAACGCGGAATCCGCTCTCCTTGAGGGACGGGAAGGCGGGCGGCTTCGTCGCCGGCTCCACCGACCCTTTGAGCGGGCAGGAGGAGGGCCTTTCCGACCTCGCCACGGCGATCCCCGGGGGATCGCGCCCTTGATCCCGAGCAGGGCCGCTTTCAGGCTGGGCTTCGCGCGGAGATCTTCGGGCTTCCGGGGACCCCGGGGGCCTCTCCGACGTCTCCGCAGCGCTTCCCGGACGGAGGCGGAGCAGCGGAAGTCTCATCCGGGCCATCGCCGTGTCTGGCCGCTTCGATTTCGGTTTGATCCGCCCGGGGGATCGATCCAGGCGGGACCGGGTTGCGTTATCATGGATGCAGGGACCTCGATCTGGAGGAACGGAGAGTGACCACTGCCCTGAATATCGCTCAGATCTTGCTGGCAATCGCCCTGATCGCCATCATCCTGCTTCAGGCTGGATCTTCCCAGCTGGGAGGGGTCTTCGGGTTGGGCGATGTGGGTGTGCCCCGTAAGCGCCGGGGGCTGGAGCGCACGGTCTTCAACCTCACGATCTTCCTGGCCGTTCTCTTTCTGGCCCTGGCTGTGGTCAATGTGATCGTGACCGGGACCCCCGTGGGTTAAGGTCTCTTTTCTCCTCCCTCGCCACGCCGCTTCGTGGCATCCGGGGGGAGATCAGGAGCTTGGGGGGCGGGGGCGGGCGCCGAGACGGCTCGTTCCCGCACCCTGGAATCCCAGCGTGTAAGAGATCCCGCTATGGCTTCACGTCCCCGATATCCTACCCTGGCCCGTGGGCTCTATTTTCCACTGGCCCTTGTTTTGTTCATGGCGCTCAGCCTGGGAGTGTTGATGGCCTCCCTGGCCCTCCGGGCGGGCGTGGAAACGGTCCCGGCGCGTGGAGGGCACTATGTGGAAGCGATCGTGGGCCCGATCACCACGCTGAACCCGCTTCAAATTCAACCCGGGGATCCTGAAGCCGACATCGCCCGCCTCATCTTCAACAGCCTGGTGCGGCTGGATGCGAAGGGGTTACCAGAAGGGGATCTCGCCCAGCGCTGGGAGGTCTCGGAGGACGGGCTGCGGTATACCTTCCACCTGCGTCCAAATGTCCGCTGGCATGATGGAGTCCCGCTGACGGCAGAGGACGTCCTGTTCACCGTGCGCCTGTTGCAATCGCCGGATCTCCCGGGGCCCTCCGAGCGCGCGCGCATCTGGCAATCCATCGAGGTGGTTCCGGTGAACAGCCTGACCGTGCAGTTCCGGCTGCCGGAGCCGCTGGCGCTCTTCCCGGATCTCTTGACGTTTGGGATCCTGCCCGCGCATGCCCTGCGCGATGTGCCGCCCGCCCGGATCCCCACGCATCCGTTCAATCTGAATCCCATCGGCACCGGCCCTTATCGGGTGGCTTCCGTGCATATCGAAGAGGGCCGGATCCAGCGGGTGGTCCTTTCCGCCAACCCCTCCTATTTCCGCGGCCCACCTCTGCTGGAGCAGGTGGAGTTCCGGATCTTCCCGGATACCCGCACCGCTCTCCTGGCCTATCGCGCGGGGGAAGTCCAGGGCATCGCCCGCATCGCCCCCTCGGATCTGGATCAGATCCGCGCGCTGCCCTCGCTGAATCTGTTCTCGGCGCTCCTCTCGAGCTACCAGGCGATCCTGTTGAATCACGCCTCCCCCCTATTCCGGGAGCGGGAGGTGCGAGAGGCCCTCTGGCTGGCCCTGGATCGCCAGCGCCTGATCGATCAGTTCCTGGCTGGCCAGGGGGTGGTTGCCAGCAGCCCCATCCCCCCCGGCCACTGGGCCTTTCATCCCCGGCTTCCACCGGTCCCCTACGATCCGGAGAAAGCGCGGGCCCTGCTGGAAGCGCGGGGCTGGGTGATCCCGGAAGGGGGGACCGTGCGGCAGAAGGGGGATCTGACGCTGCGCTTCCGTCTCGCCGCGAGCGCGGACGGCTTCCATGACCTCATCGCCCAGGAGATCGCCCGACAGTGGCGGGCGATCGGGATCGCGGTCGATGTGGATCCCATCCCGGGGGATCTGGTGGAACAGATCCTGGCCCCTCATCGCTTTGATGCCGCGCTGGTCGAGCTGATGATCCCGGGAGATCCCGACCCCTATCCTTTCTGGCATGAGACGCAGGTGGACGCGGGGCAGAACTACGGCGGGTTTCGGGATCGCGATATCAGCGAGGTGATCGAGGAGGCCCGTCGAACACCGGACATCGTCCGCCGCCGGGAGCTTTACTGGCGCTTCCAGGAGCTGTTTCAAGAGAAAGTTCCCGCCATCCTGCTCTTCTATCCGGTTTACACCTTTGCCGTGGATGAGCGGATCTCCGGCATCCAGGTCGGGGCGCTGCTGAACTCGCCGGCAGATCGTTTCGAGGGGATCAACGAGTGGTATGCGCTGGTCCGACGCCGGATCATCGTGCGATAGCACGGCTGGCTTTCCTCCAGAACGGAACGATAGGAGGCACAGGCCCCCATGGAGTTCCTGAATCGCCATTCGTTTCTGGTGTTCGGCGGTCTGGTGCTGCTGGGGCTGGGCGCCTTTTTATGGCTGCGGCGAGCCGGATGGATCGGATGGGGGCTCTGGGCCCTTATCCTGATGGCCATGGTGGGGTTCTGGCTCTCCAGGCGGACGAGCCCGACCCAGCCTTTTGCCTCGCAGGCGGAGATCGAGGCGGCCCTTCGATCCGGGAGGCCCGTGCTGGTCTACTGGTTCTCCAATTACTGACTGGGCTGTCTCTCTCTTCATCCTGCCGTGCGCAGGATCGAGCGGGAATGGCGTCAGGGGCGGGTGCTCTATGTGGAGGCCCTCAGCCCGGCCGGGCGATCCTTCGGAAAGACCTACGGGTTGCGCCTCACCCCATCCTTTGCGCTATTCGATGGGCAGGGTCGTCTGATCGGCACCTGGACAGGGACCGCAGGGGTTCCGACGCGGGACGAGCTGGAGAAGAGCCTTCGAGGAGAGCCCTGAGCGGGGCGGCTTCGCGAGGGACCCCGCCCGCTCCAGGTTACGCATCCCGGTGGGGCGGAAGCAAAGACCATCCCCGTCGTCCCAGCCAGCGCGCCAGCTCGGTCGCCACCAGCCAGGCGCTGGCCTCAAAGAAGGCATAGGTCCGGCGCACGGAATCCGGGGGGGCGGCCTCCAGATCCGCATTCTCGGCCACCCAGACCACGTGCTCCATCTCCTCAATTCGATCCAGCACCTCTCCCGGCGTGCCCGGCACGGGGATATCCGCATAGCTCGGACGACGCTGGTGGGGGAAGGTCACCGCGTAATCCGGCAGGCGAGGCAGGATCCCCATCGCAATATAGGCATGATGGAAAAAGAAGATCTGATCGCCCGGGCGGGCCAGCTCGAAAGCGGGCATGAACCGGAACCCTGCGGCTTCCCAGGCGGACCAGTCCACCAGGACGCGTTCGACAAGGGCGCGCAATTCCGCCAGCGAGGGAACCGCGGACGTGCGCAGGGTGAGGATAAACCCCTCCCGGACCTCGGAGAGGTGATCGAGGGCGTTATGAAGGGTCGCCTGGGCCTTCTCCGGCAACGGCTCCCCCTGGATCCGGCGAGCGAGGGCGGCCCTGGTCTGCTCCGCCAGTTGACCGAGTGCCTGCAACGCCTGAAGACCGGCGCGCAGATCCCACAACGGCATCCACCTCACCCCTTTCCCTCAGGCTTGGAAGGCAACGGCTGCAAACCTCAATCCCACATGGCTCCATTCCGGGACGGGATGGCCCTCAAGGCCCCCAGGAAGAGACCCGCCGTGCCCTTCCTGAATATGATCTTAACGCTCCAGCACGGCTCGCGCCAGATGCTCCAGGCCCTCCAGATCGTCCGGGTCCAGCCATGGAAGCATCGGCGCTCCACACCGGCCTCGCCCAGACGTTCGATCGGATCGCGGATCTCCGATGGGGTTCCGATCAATACTCCGCGGGCCCGCAGGGCTTCTTCGGAACGTCCACTTAGCTTACGGCGGACCTCCGCTGCATCCCGGCCGAACACCCGGTTCCTTCTACTGGAACCCATGGGGTCTCGATTACAGCAAGGTAGGGCATGGCAACATCGTCCAGTTCGGTCGGATCCGGGTTGAAGGGATCCAGGAAGAGGCCGTCCTGGACCAGCGGAGGGAAGCGGCCAGGCATGGGGAAGAGATCGAAGCCCTGCTGTTGGCCCATTACCATTTGATGCGTGTGCAATTGGATGCCCTGTGGACGGATGTGGGCCACAAGGGGAAGAGGGGGCATCCGGGGAAGATGACCGCGGCGCCTTCTGGCAAGGGACCATGATCGATGTCGACACGTGGCTCCGGGTAGGACGGGCGATCGGGAAGGACGATGATAGTCGCCGTGGCTTTGATGGCCCAACTGAAGGTGCGCGGTCATCCGGATGCGCCATCCCTACCGATGGCCATGGCCACGATCGAGAAGCCATGGTCGAGACCTGGGGGTAGGTTCATTCTCGTGGCGGGGTCCGGCGAATCCGGTGGCGCCCTGGCTCAACCACCACAAAGCACCCTTTGAGTTCATCCTCACCATGCTCTGTAAGGAGGCGAGCCAATTCCTGATGGACGCTCTCGACACTTTGAGGGGCAATTCGCAGCAAGATCACCCCGCCATAGGTGTGCGCTTCGAGAAACATCAGGGCACCAAACCCTTTATCTCGGGTGAGAAGGAGGCGATCTTCGGCAATGCGCCTGTTCAAGGAGTTCTTGATCCGTTGCACGGCTCAAGCCCGCCTCTCTAGCCCGAAGTACATCATGCCCGAGGGCGCGCAGGAACTCAATGGTGACCTGATAGACATCTTGATCGGCCAGGAATTTCATAGCGTGCCAGGAGCAGCAAGATGGATTTCCTCAGTCCTGACGAGGTCGAGGGCATACCGGATGCAGGCTTTCACATCCTCAACAGTGATGTCCGGGTAGTACCGGGTGACAATTTCGTTGAAGGGAATACCGGCCTCAATCAACTCCAAAACGCAATATACCGGGATACGTGTGCCGGCAATACACGGTTGACCGAAATGAACTTGTGGATCTACTTAGTTAGAGGCGTTCTCCGATGTGTAAAAGGGGCAGGTCGGTGGGAAGGCGACCCTTTTCGGAAATGAGCCAACGTGCTCTCCCCATGGCTGGGGGTCCTCCGGCAGGGTCACCTCAATCTGGAGTAGCATATGGTAGGGGCCATAGGCCTACCTCCTTACTTTCAGGCTTTGTTGAAGCGCCTATTCGTTGAGGCGCCTGTGGCCCGTTTATATGCCCCGCCCTCTTCCGCCACCTCCTGAACCCAGGCGCTTGCCCTCCTCGGGGATTTTGACTTAAAATAGAGGTAGCCCGGCCATGTGCGTGAGGTCGTGCTCAGCGGCTTGCGCCAACACCTTCTAAGGAGGGGGCCGGACTCTGGTCCGGGGACGCGTTAGACGGCCTGCGCGCGGGGCACGTCAAGGCGGCAACCGGCAGGAGGCCCCCACGTGAGCGAGAGGGTGCATAAGCCCGGCGGCCCACGGCATGGCGGGGCTTTTTGTTTGACGCTGCAGGAGAGGGGCAGCGGACCTCCGCCGGACGGCTGTTGGGCCGCGGAGGGCATCTTCGGCGGCCCACCCCGGCCCTGAAGGTCCCCCCATCCCATCGAAGGGGAGGCTTTATGGGAAACCCACGGCGCAACCCCTATGCGCTGTGGGCCTCCAGCCAGTCTGCAAGGGCCCAGCGTCGCTCCGTCACCTCGTCCAGTTGTCGAGCGAGCGCCAGCGCTCGAACCCGCAGACCGGCCGCCTCATCGCCGACCCCGACCGCATCCACCGCCAGGGACCACCAGCCCAGGATCGCCCGGGCGAGCAGCCGGATCGCCTCATACGAGGGTTGAGGGGAGCTTTCCTCCAGATAACTCAGCGCGGCCTCCGCAGTGGCCTGCACCGAAGGCCCTTCGGGACCAGCGGCTCGGGCGCGAGCCCACATATTGAAGACATCCAGCCAGCTGAGCATGCCCTGGGCGGACTGGATCTCCTTTAACGCCTCCAGAAGTTCCATAAAGCATCCTTTCCTTCGTGGGATGTCTGAGAACTGGGAAAGCCACCTTCATGGAGCCTTCCCCACCTCCGTGCGGCACCTCCGCTTCCCGGGAGAGGGGCTGGAGGCAGGACGCAGGCCGCCAGGCTCCGATGCGGACGGCGAGATGGCCCCTCCTGGCGCAGCTTCCATCCCCAGGGGCGCCGCAGGGGTTTACTGCTTCGATGACTGGCCTGGGGAGCCCGCCTCCTCTTCCTCATCTTCCCAGCTGATGATCCATACACAAAGCCCGGCCAGCACGATGGTCGCGATCACCAGGGCCAGGAGCTGCGAAGGGGTCAACCCCACATCCCGGGCAGACCACAGGAGGATCGCCACCATCCCGATCGCCAGCGCAATCCACGCGGTCAGGCGAGGATGTCGTTCCGCAAATCCCTTAATGGCTGCCCACATCGCATGCTGCCTCCTGAAAGGGATCCCAACGGATGCCGAAGCGGCTCGGCCGCACAGGGAGGAGCGAACGACGATCGGAGAGAGTTCAAATCGGCCGTGTGACGCGCTCGGCGCGGATCTGCTTGATCAGCGCCACGCGGCCGAGGGCATCGAATTCATGGGCGGCCTCCCGCCATGGTTCGGACAGGCTCTCCTCCGGCCACCGGGTATACCCCAGCCCCATATAAAACGCAAGAGCCCCGGAGGACACCTCCGGGGAGACGTAAATCATGCAGGCCTCGCACTCCAGGCGGCGCGCTTCTTCCTCGACGGCCTCGATCAGCTGCCGGCCGACCGTGGGTCGAAGATCGAGGGGGTAGACCAGGAAATCCAGGATCCGGGCGACCAGGTTCTCCACCCGCCAGCTGACCAGGCCGACCAGCTCCCGCTCCGGGCTGAAGGCCAGCAGCATCCCCCGTTCGGCCAGCCGATCGAACACCTCATCTCCGGAGGGGTCCAGACGCGCCCGCGTGGCCTGGCGAACGAAATCCCGGATGGCATCCACATCGGCAATTCGAGCCCGGCGAATGGTGGCTTTCATGATCCCCCCGTCGTCCAGGATGGAATCCTCTCGGAACTTTCTCCAGAGCAAACATCCCCCCTTCCTCATTCCCCATGGCCGGAAGGGTCACAGAACCCCTATCCCCCGGCAGCGTCTCCAGCCCCCGGGCCCCGGATATATGCATCCACCCACTGGCGCCACGCATGCTCAACCTGACGGCGGGTAGCTTCCAGGTCCCCACTGTTATCGATGACGACATCGGCGCGCCGGATCTTTTCCTCCTGAGGAGGCTGGGCATGGACCCGAACGCGGGCCTCCTCCTCGGTGAGCCCCCGCTCGATCATCAGGCGGCGGATCTGCTCGGGCTCCGGGCAGGTGACCACCCACAGCGTATCACAGGCCCGGGCAAACCCGGATTCGATCAGCTTGATCGCCTCGATGACAATCGCGGGGGCTTCCGAACAGGCCTGGATCCGCCGCTGAATCTCCTCCAGCACCGCCGGGTGGACGATGGCTTCCAGATCCCGCAGGGCGATGGGGTCCCGGAAAACGATCGCCCCCAGACGCCGGCGATCGATCTCCCCGTCCGGCCCGAGGACCTCCTCTCCGAAGCGGCGGAGGATGGACTCATAGGCCGGAGTGCCTTTCCGGATCACTTCATGGGCGATCGCGTCGGCATCAATGATATACGCCCCTTTCTCCGCCAGCATGCGGGCCACCGTGCTTTTGCCACAGGCGATGTTCCCGGTCAGACCGATCAACACCGGCCGCCTTCCCATCCGATGCTCCGCAAGCGCCCTGTTCCCAGTTCGGGTTCTGAGTCGGGGGTGAGCACGCCGGAAGGGGCTTGCCCACACGGATCGCCCGGCTCTGACTATATGATAATGCCCTGCTTCCATCCTGGCGATCCTCTCGATGAATTCAGGGCCTGTTCTCCCTCCACCTCTCCGAAGAGGAGGATAGATCACCAGAGGCCACAGGCTAGCCCGAACCGCCCGGGAGTTGGAGAGACCGTCCGAATCCCGTTAAACTTAGGGTTGGAAAGGCCCTCTTCGCCAGAGGAAGGGAAAGTATCCGCTCACCCAAGGGGGATTCGATGTGGAACGCTTATTACACCCCGACATCCCTGGAGGAGGCCCTGAGCCTGCTGGCGGAACACGGCAACCGGGCGCGGATCATCGCCGGCGGCACGGATTTGCTTCTGGAGCTGGAAAGGGGTCAGCGCCCCGGCGTGGAGATCCTGATCGATATCACCCGGATCCCCAACCTGGATGCCATCACGATCGGTCCGGATGGACGCCTGCATCTGGGGCCTCTGGTCACCCACAATCAGGTGGTGGCCTCCCCCCTCTGCCGGGAGCATGCCTTCCCGCTGGCTCGGGCATGCTGGGAAGTGGGATCTCCGCAGATCCGGAATCGGGGCACGGTGGCCGGCAACCTGATCACCGCCTCGCCGGCGAATGACACCATCGTGCCCCTGTGGGCCCTGGATGCCACCGTGACCCTCCAGAGCGTGCGGGGCCGGCGCGTGCTCTCCTTCGAGGAGTTTTACCAGGGGGTCCGCCGGACCGCCATGGCCCCCGATGAGATGCTGGTGGATATCGCGTTTGAGCCCCTGAAGCCGAATGAGCGGGGGACTTTCCTGAAACTCGGATTACGCCGATTCCAGGCGATTTCAGTGGTCAGCGTGGCCGCTGTGGTGGCTCTGGACGGCGACCGGATCGCCCGGGCCCGGATCGCCCTGGGGGCGGTGGCGCCGACGATCGTTCGGGCCCGCGAGGCGGAGGCGTTCCTGCAGGGGCAGCGCCTGACCGAGGAAGTGATCGCCCGGGCTGGAGAGCTGGCCCAGGCCGCGGCCCGTCCCATCGACGATATCCGTGGGCCGGCCTGGTATCGCGCGGAGATGGTCCGGGTGCTCACCATGCGCGCCCTGCGCCAGCTGCGGGAAGGAACCGAGCGGATCGGCTTCCCGGAGCGCCCGGTGCGGCTCTGGGGGCGCTCCGATGGGCGGCCTCGCTCCTGGGCCTCTCCCCCCTCCGAGCTGGTCACATGGGACGGTCGGGTCCGCCATCGTGCGGATGGCCCGGAGCCGATCATCACCACAGTCAACGGGCGTCGCTACGTGGTTCACGGCGCCAGCGACAAGACCCTCCTGCGCATGTTGCGGGAGGACCTGCGGCTGGTTGGCACGAAGGAAGGATGCGCCGAGGGGGAATGTGGAGCGTGCACCGTGATCCTCGATGGCATGGCGGTCATGTCCTGCCTGGTCCCGGCACCCCGGGCCCATGGGGCGGAGATCATAACCGTGGAAGGCGTGGCCTCCGGGGAGAGCCTCCATCCCCTTCAGGCCGCTTTCATCCGTCATGGAGCGGTTCAGTGCGGATATTGCACGCCCGGCTTTATCATGTCCGGAGTGGTGTTGCTGGAGGAAGTGCCCCGGCCGGCTCTGGAGGAGATCCGCCAGGCCTTTGCGGGGAACCTCTGCCGGTGCACGGGCTACTACAGCATCATCCGGGCGGTGGAAGAAGCCGCCGCCGGCGGGCCGGGCCCGGAGGTCCGAAGGAAGCAGGGGGCCCTTTAAGGGACGCCCCATTCAACGCCCTTGTGCGCTTCTCTGCACGATCCGGCCAGCTCTTCAGCGGAGGAATCCAGCTATGGCCATCGGGATCTCCCTCCCACGGATGGATGCGGAAGGAAAGGTCACCGGCCGGACTCCCTATCCGGGGGATCTGGATCTGCCCGGGCAGCTGTTCCTGAAAGTGAAATGGGCGGGTCGGGCCCCCGCCCGGATCCGTCGGATCGACACCCGCCGGGCGGAGGCGCTGCCGGGCGTGGTGGCGGTGTTCACCGCGAAGGATGTCCCGGTGAACGAATACGGTCTGATTTACTTCGACCAGCCGGTGATCTGCGGCCCGGGAAGCAAGCCTGGCGCGGATGTGGTTCGCTATGAGGGGGATGTGGTCGCCCTGGTGGCGGCGGAGAGCGAGAAGATCGCCGCCCGGGCGGTCGAGCTCATCGAGGTGGACTACGAGGATCTCCCCGGCGTCTATGACCCCGAGGAAGCCCTGCGCCCGGGCGCCCCGCAGGTCCATCCGGATTATCCGGGGAACCTGCTCTGCCATTATCGGATCCGTCAGGGGGATGTGGAGGCCGCCTTCCGGGAGGCGGCGGTGATCGTGGAAGGAACCTACCGGACGCCGTTCCAGGAGCATGCCTACCTCCAGCCGGAGGCGGGGGTCGCCTATATCGACGAAGAGGGGCGAATCACGGTGGTGACCGCCGGGCAGTGGGCCCATGAAGATCGCCATCAGATCGCCCATGCCCTGGGGCTCCCCGAGGATCGGATCCGGGTGATCTATGCGGCGATCGGCGGGGCCTTCGGCGGCCGGGAGGATATGTCGGTGCAGATCCTCCTGGCCCTGGCGGCGTGGAAACTGGGCCGCCCGGTGAAGATCATCTGGAGCCGCGAGGAATCCATCATCGGCCATCACAAGCGCCATCCCGTCGTGGCCCGGGTGCGCTGGGCGGCGGATCGGGAGGGCCGGTTGCTGGCGGTGGAGGCCGATGTGATCGCCGACGTCGGCGCTTACGCGTATACCTCCACCAAGGTCCTGGGCAACATCACCATGTCGATTTGCGGTCCCTATGAGGTCCCCAACGTCCGGGCCGATATCCGGGGAGCGCTCACCCATACCCCCCCCACCGGGGCGATGCGGGGCTTCGGGGCGCCTCAGGCCCTCTTCATCGCGGAGACCCAGATGAACAAGCTCGCCGAGGCCCTGGGGATGGATCCGGTCGAGATCCGCCTGAAGAACGCATGGCGCGAAGGCTCCCGCATGCCCACCGGCGGCATCGTCCCGGAGGGGGTGAGCCTTCCTGAGGTCATTGAAGCATGCGCTCGGGCGGCTGGCTGGCGCCGGACAGAGAGCGGCTGGATCCGCCCGGAGGCGCCCTCTTCCGCCGATCCGACGAAGCGATACGGCTGGGGGTTCGCCTGCGGTTTCAAGAACATCGCCTACAGCTTCGGCTTCCCGGAGCATTGCTGGGCTCGCGTGGAGCTGCACGGCGACGCGCACATCGAGAAGGCCATCGTCTTCCATGCAGGCGCTGACGTGGGGCAGGGAGCCCACACGGTGATGATCCAGATGGCGGCCGAAGCCCTCGGGTTGCCGCCGGAGCGGATCGAACTGCGCGCCTCGGACACCGCGTTCACGGAGAGCTCGGGGAGCTCCTCCGCCTCCCGCATGACCTTTATGGCGGGCAACGCCATCCGGGGCGCGGCGGAACGCGCCTTGGCTGCCTGGCGCAACGAAGAGCGCCCGGCCATTGGCGAGTTCACCTACCGACCGGTGCGCACGTTCCCCTTCGATCCGGAGACCGGTTTCTCCGAGCGCCCAAACGTGACCTATGGCTACGTCGCCGAGGCGGTTCTCGTGGAGGTCGATGTGGAGACCGGTCAGGTGCGACCGGTGAAGGTGATCTGCGCGGATGATGTGGGACGGGCGGTGAACCCGATCAACGTCAGGGGTCAGATCGAAGGCGGGGTCGTGCAGGCGATAGGTTACGCGGTCACGGAGAATTTCATCGTGCAGCAGGGGCGGATCCTCACCCGCCATCTCAGCACCTATCTGATCCCCGGGATCTACGATATCCCCGAAGAGATGGAAAGCCTGATCCTGGAGCACCCGGACCCGCTGGGTCCGTGGGGGGTAAGGGGGATGGCCGAGATGCCCTTCCTGCCCCTGGCCCCTGCCCTCATCGCAGCCGTTCACCATGCGACGGGCGTCTGGTTCGACGCGTTCCCGCTGACACCGGATCGCGTCTATGCAGGGTTGTATCCGGATCGGGCGAAAGGGAGGGCCATCCGCGAATCGAAGCCCGAACAGGCCTCCTGAACAGGAGTCCCGCGGCCGGCCTTCCCCGGAGAGGCTTTTGGGTGAGGAGCGATCCAGCCCCCCGAATCCAGGCCCAACGGCGTAAATCCGATGGAGATCCGGGAAGGGGCTCCGGGTTCTTCCATGGCCACCGGGATGTCTGCCATGTCCTCCCCCTGGCGTCACGACATACGGGAGGGAGAGGGGAGAGAAGGGGATGCCATCCGCTTCTCCCCTCCCCGGGAAGGATTTCTGGCGGGTGGATCGCGATGGCTCTGGAGATTGCGGTTCTGGCCGCCAGCGCGGCCTATGCCGGCGGCGTTTTCACCTATGAAGAACCCGAGGGCCTGGATGGTCGTCTCCGGCCCGGGCACCTCGTGCTGGTGCCGTTCGGGCGCAGCGGGCGACCCGAGCCGGGGATTGTGCTGCGCCGGATCTCCGGAAGGCGCCCCGCCCGCTCCCAGCAGGGCGACCGCGTGGAGAACGACCGCGCCCGGAAGACGGTGCTGCGCAGCCTGGAAGAGGACCCCATTCTGGACCCCCCGCGCCTGGAATGGGCGGCCTGGCTGAGCCGGACTTACCTGAGCCCGATCAACGAGTGCCTCCGCCTGATGATCCCCTCCGGCCTGATCCCCCACCGGGAACCGATCTATGAGCGGGTCTCCGGTCCCACAGGCGGCGGGCTGGAACATGCGGTGGCGGTCTCGTTCGCGGAGCAGGTTCTGCTCACCGCGCTGGCGGAAGGACCGCTGACCCAGAGCGAGGTTCACGCCGTCCTGCGGGATTTCCCCATGGCGGAACGACGACGGGCGCTCCAGCGACTGCTTCAGCGGGGATGGATCCGGCGGAGCTGGCGAATCGGCGAACGCCGGCTTCCGACGCTCCGCTGGGTTCGATTGAAAAACCTGCCGGATCCCGGCTTCCGCCTGGGGCGAAACCGGGCGGTGATCGAGCGACGGCGACGGCTGCTGGAGCGCCTCCAGGAGGCCGCGCGGCCGTTGCCCGCGGACTGGTTGCAGGCGGAGGCCGGCTGCAGCGCCGGCGATCTGCGACAGCTGGCCCGCTGGGGCTTCCTGGAGCTCTTCGAACAGCCGGCGTGGGAAACGTTTGATCCCTATCCTGTGCCGGAGGAGCCGCCGAATCTCACCCCGGATCAGGCGCTGGCATGGCGGCCGATCGCCCGGGCTCTGGAGGCCGGTCGGTTCCACGCCTTCCTCCTCCACGGGATCACCGGCAGCGGGAAGACCGAGCTCTACCTGCGGGCTGTGGCGGAGACCCTGCGCCGGGGGAAAGGAGCGATCGTCCTGGTGCCGGAACTGGCTCTGACCCCCCAGACGGCGCGCCGCTTTGAAGCCCGCTTCCCGGGCCAGGTCATCATCTGGACCGGTGGGCAGTCGCCTGCCCAGGAGCGGGCCCTGTGGGAACGGGTGCGTCGTCGCCAGGCCCGGGTGATTGTGGGCACCCGCTCCGCCCTGTTCGTCCCCATCCCCGACCTGGGGTTGATCGTCATCGACGAGGCCCACGATCCGAGCTACAAGCAGGATGTCCAGCCCCAGATCCCCTATCTCCTGCCCGCCTACCATGCGGTGGATGCCGCGCTGGCCCTGGCCCGCCGGGTGGAAGCGGTGGTCATCCTGGGCACCGCGACGCCCGGGGTGGAGCTGCGCCATCTGGCGGAGCGGGGCGTGCTGGAGGAATTGAGCCTCCCCCGTCGCCTGCGAGGGTATCGCCAGCGGCTGATGGAGCAGGCCCGACAATTCGGGGCCTCCCTCGATCGGTTCGTGGAAGTGGAGACGGAAGCCCTGGAGAGCGGCCTGCCGCCGGTGGAAGTCGTGGATATGCGGCAGGAGCTGAAATCCGGGAACACCGGGATCTTCAGCCGGGCGCTGGAGAAAGCCCTCGACCAGGTGCTCCGCCGCGGACAGCAGGCGATCCTGTTCCTGAATCGACGGGGGGCCGCGCCCTTTCTGTTCTGTCGGGACTGCGGACATCTGATCCGCTGCGCCCGCTGCGATCTGCCCCTCGCCGAGCACCATCACCCCACCCGCTGGGTCTGTCATCATTGCGGCGCCGTCGAGCAACCGGCTGCTCGCTGCCCTCGATGCGGGTCCCGGCGGCTGAAGGGCATGGGCATCGGCACGCAGGCCGTCGAAGAGGCTGTGCGGAAGCGCTGGCCAGAAGCCCGCGTGTTGCGCTGGGATCTGGATGCCGCCCCGACCCGGGCCACCCATGCCCTCATCTGGCAGCGTTTCGCCAACGGGGAGGCCGATGTCCTGATCGGGACCCAGGTGCTGACCAAAGGGCTGGATCTCCCGCTGGTGACCCTGGTCGGGGTGATCCTGGCGGACGTCGGGTTAGGGTTGCCGGATTTCCGGGCCGCGGAGCGGACATTCCAGCTGCTGGTCCAGGTGGCGGGCCGGGCAGGGCGAGGGCTCTTCGGGGGACGGGTGATCCTGCAGACCTACCGGCCCGATCATCCGGCGATTGCGGCAGCGGCGCGCTATGATGTAGAATCCTTTTATCGCAAGGAACTGGCCTTCCGGAAAGCCCACGGGTATCCGCCGTTCCAGCGCCTGGTCCGCCTGCTTTACTGGCATGCGGATGCGGATCGGGCCCGGGAGGCGGCGGAGCGGATAGGGGAGGCGCTGCGCCATCACCTGGAACGGAAAGAGGCCCCTCCCACCGCGATGATCGGCCCGGCCCCGTGCTACTTCAGCCGGCTGCGGGGGCTTTACCGGTGGCACATCCTCCTCCGGGGCCCTGACCCGGTGGCCTGGCTTCGGGATTTCCCGCTGCCGCCGGACTGGCGGGTGGATGTGGATCCGCTGGATGTCCTGTGAGCTTCACGGCAACAGCCTGCCCACGAATCGGCGGCCTGTGGGTTCCCTCTTCTCCCGCCTGCGGGGGGAGGAAAGGGACAGGGGCATCGGCAGGCTGTATGAAAATCCCCAGGGCCGTTCAGGGCCGGGCCTCCGGCAGCGTTTTCCGGCTCATATTTCGGAATCGGAGCATGAACGATGCCCTGGACCGTCCCGTCTCGCAAACGCTATCATCTGATCACGCTGGGCTGCGCGAAGAACGTGGTGGACTCCGCCAGCATGGCCCAGCTGCTGGAGGGGGCCGGATATGAGTCCGTGGATCGCCCGGCTCGCGCGGATGTGCTCATCGTGAATACTTGCGGTTTCATCGAGGCGGCCCGGCAGGAATCCCTTCAGGTGTTGCGCGAGCTGGCGGCCCGGAAGAAGAAGGGGCAGCTGCTCATCGCGGCCGGATGTCTCGCCCAGCGGTGGGGAGCCCGCCTGGTGGAGGAGGTACCCGGGATCGACGGGGTGATCGGCACCCGGCGATGGATGGATATCCTGGAGTTCATCGAACGGCTCCGGGGGCGCATGGTCCCCGAGCCCCTTTTCCATATCCCGGAGGATGGGCCGATCCGGCGAGAGGAGCATGGCGTGTTGCGGGCCGCGGTCCAGGGGGTCAGCGCCTATCTGAAGATCGCCGACGGCTGTCGTCGCCCGTGCGCCTTCTGCGCCATCCCGCTCATCAAAGGCCCTGCCGTCAGCCGCCCGCCGGAGGTCATCTGGGCGGAGGCCCGCCGCCTGGTCGATCAGGGGGTGCGGGAGCTGGTCCTGATCGCCCAGGACACCACGGACTACGGCCACGATCTCGGGATGCGGGATGGGCTCCCCACGCTGATCGAGGGCCTGGTGCAGCGGGTCCCAGAGGTGAAATGGATTCGCATCATGTATGCCTACCCGGGCGCGGTTTCCGATCGCCTGATCGAGGTGATGGCCCGCTACCCCCAGGTGGCCCATTACCTGGATCTGCCGCTCCAGCATGGCCACCCCGCGGTGCTGCGTCGGATGCGTCGCCCGGCGAACATCGAGTGGGTTTACCGCACCATCGAGAAGCTCCGGAGGGCTATGCCGGACATCGCGATCCGCACGACCTTCATCGTGGGCTATCCGGGGGAGACCGAGGAGGAATTCGAGGCGCTGATCCGATTCGTGCAGGATCTGGAGTTCGATCGCGTCGGGTGTTTCACCTATTCTTACGAGCCCGAGACGCCCTCCGCCCGGCAACCCGGTCATCTCCCGGAGGAAGTCAAACAGGAGCGTTACGAACGGCTGATGGCCGCCCAGCAGCCGATCTCCCTGCGCAAGAACCAGGCGCTGGTTGGGAAGACCCTGGAGGTGCTCATCGAAGGGGTGGGAGACGGCCTGAGCGTCGGGCGGACGTATCGGGACGCTCCGGAAATCGATGGCCTGGTGCTGGTGGAAGGGGAATGGCCCGTGGGCCAGTTCCTCCCGGTGCGGATCACCGGGGCGATGACCTATGACCTCATCGGCGTGGTGGAAGCTTCCCCCTCCCCGGATCGGAAGGCTCCTCCCGGGATTCCCCTCACCCTGTCACCCGCTCGGTGACGCCGATCCCCGGGTCAGCGCCCGCACCCGCCGGAAATCCCGACGGCTGGATCGGAGACCGCCCCCCTTCTCCCGAACGGAAAAACCGGTGTTTGCTGGGACCCCCAGGGGAGAGCCGGCCTGGAATGGCATGCTCCGCTCATTGCTGGACCGGGGACGAACCGTCTCCGGCCGGCCGCAAAGTGCTCAGCACCGCTGCCACCCTCGCAGCATCCTCTCCCGGAACAAAGGCCACCGCCCGGCCCGAAGGGGTAACGACCAGCCAAGCCGTCGTCGGCCGGCCTTCGCCAGGTGTCAGGGTCAGCCGCAAGGCTTCAAAGGCCCCCAGGCGCACTGGCTCCACCGCTCGCAGGTACCGGCCCCATGCCCCTCGCTCCACCTCGGCCAAAGCCCGGTCCAAAGTGCGGCTCTCAGGACCAAGCACCAGAAGGTCGAGCATCACGCTGGGGTTACCGGCTTGATCACGCACGGTGAAATGGGCTTCCGCACCCGAAACGCCCTCCACCTCCCAGTCTGCCGGCACATCGAGAGCGATGCCCAGAGCGGCGTCGGTGTAGGGCCGGGTGGGGCCGAGGGTGGGCGGAGGCGGCGTCGAGGTTGGGGATAGCACCACCGTCGGCGTGGCCGGGGCGGATGGCGACGCTGTGACCACCGGAGCGGGCGGCGGGACATGGGGGACATGAACGGTCTCTTTCGGTTGGGGCGGCCCCGTCCACCAGTCGAAAAGGTTGTCCCACTCCACGTGACCGTAGTAGCCGGACCCCTCAGGGGCAGGTGTCAGTTCGTCCACTACCCGCACCGGTTCGTCCCCTTCGGTGGACACCAGCCACAACGATGCCCGCCCCTGGCCGTCCAATCGGGCGAAAAGGATGTGGCTTCCGTCGGCGGACCACAGGGGACGCTCGTCACGGTAGGCCGGGTCGTCCGTGAGGGGATGGCGCTGGCGACTCTCCACGTCCACCAGCCAGATGCGCCGCTGCATGAGCGCCTGGCGGGCCGGCTCTCCACCAGCTACTCCTTCCGCCGCCGGCATAGCCACATAGGCCAGGCGCCGGCCATCCGGCAACCAGGCCGGAGAAGCAACGACTTGGTCAGGAGGGGAAAGGAGAATCTGTTCGCCGGTGGTGACGCGAACGATGTAGAGTTGCTTCCCCAGCCAGCTCTCACGGCCACCGCCGGCGACGACCGCGATCCAATCCGTTCCCAGGGGGTGGGGAACGACGAAGTCTTCATAGGCCAGGGTGGCTACAAGGCTTTGGGGTGGACCGCCGTCCAGGGGAAGACGCCACAGCATGGCGCCATCGGCCAGCAAGGAAGCCGAGTACATCGGGTCTTCCCAGTAGAGGAGCGCCGAGCCGTCGGAGACCCACCCGGCCAGAATGGGCTCGTAGGTTTCAGTACCCGCATCGAGGAGCTGCGTGGCCTCACGCCCATCAGCCCGGATGCGCCACAAGCCGGCACGCCGCATGGGCTGCTCGGCCCCTTGCTCGACCGCGATGTACTCGTAGGCCAACCACTCCCCGTCCGGGCTCCACGCAAAGCGCACCACACCGGTGTACGGTTGGCCTCCCGTCCCCGGCACGAGCTGCTGTTCCTTTCCGTCGCCCGCGCTGGCGACAACCAGCGCCCCATCGGGGGCAACGTAGGCCAACCGATCTTCGGTGGGCGACCATACGAAGGCTCCCACGGTCCCGCCCTGGTTCAGCGGGTAAGCCGCTCCGCTGTCGGCGCGCATCACCCAGACCTGGTAGTCCCCTTTGCGAAAGGCGAGCCACCGGCCCGAAGGGGACCAGCGCGGTTCCCGGTTGCGGCCGTCCGAGGTCAGGCGTCGGGGCTGGCCGTCCGGCAGATCCTTCGCCCACACGTCGCCACCCTGAACGTAGGCCAGCCGCCCCAATTCCGGCTCAGGGGTGGGGGAACGGACCGCCTGGGCCGTGGCCGTGGCTTCATCCGGCCGCACGAGGCGGCCGCTGACGTTGAACGTGCCACAGCCGAGCAGGAAGTACGTGAATAACGCCAGGAAAAGAAAGGATTTTTTCAACATGATATCCGCTCCCTTTAGGCGACAATGCCCGATGTAGCTGGCTGGTTTGCAGTTGCTCCTGTGGGGGCTGACGCTAGGGCCGCACAGGCGACCAGCAAGATATTCGCCAACAGCATAAGAATATGCGTACGCGCTTCGTCTCACTCTCCTTCCCAGGTCGCTGTTCTTTTGCAGGAGACGACCTAACACAATTCCTTCATTTGCAATGCTTCACCAATCAGGTGGCAGAGGAACGACGTGCTGTTCCCCACTGTCTTGTAGATTTTCGACGCTTGCTTCCTTGCGATGCGCATGAACAGTAATGAGCTTGACTCTTTCCAGCGTCCGGCTCTCCAGGTTTACGGCGAAGATGACAAGCCTCGAACCACTGTCAGGTTTGCCATCCCTTGCCTCCCCATCATGCAGGTCGAAGACAAAGAAGGCCCATTCATCATCGTGCCAAGCATCAGCCGGAAAGGGTGCCTGGAGCTCCGGATGCAGTCTTCGATAGTACGGTGATCGCTTGAGTATCTTCAGTCCTTCGATCAAACGACAGCAAAGGGCTACCGGCGTGCCGACCCCCCGAGCCGGTTGAACCTCATTTCAATGACGACTCAATCCCGTTGCCTGTTGGGCCATGCTCTACCTCCTCCTATCAGAATCGCTCATCACCTACTCCGCCACCCACATCCGCGTAGCCTTCAGCACCCCATCTCGCTCGATTACGCCCAGCACCTGGACTGATTGACCAACCCGCAACGCTGGCGTCACCGTCGGATTGTCGTTCACCACCAAGCTGGGATGGAAGCGAACGGTGATGGGACGTTCCGGCCCTTCGTGGGCGTGGCCATCAATCCGCAACTGAAAGCCACCGTTCTCTACAGCACTCACTGTTCCCATCAGGTTTACGATGTTCGCCCAAATTTTGGTAGCAGTAAACGTCCCATCGAGCCCAGGCAGAGCTCGTAGATAGAGGAAATCCCCCAGCTCTAATGCGGTCAAGTCAGTGACCTCTCCCTTCCAGATTCGCGTACTGCTCGATACCCGGAGATTTACCGGTGCCCCTCCCCGCTCGTTGATGACCAGCATGCCCCGATCCGGATCAACGGCAATAATGTCTCCTTCTAAGAAGATGGTTCCGTCTCCCACACTTTGGTCCTCTGATCCGGTCAGCATACGAGCAGGTTCAAAAACGATCTGGGAAGCCAAGGCACCAGAGCCCAAGGCAATATTTCGCAAGAACTGGCGGCGCGTGATGCGTGTCATGGTGATTCCTCCCTAATTTATGCTGTAACCCGTACTGGGATGCGCCCAACGTCCAGATTAGCGATCTTGGAGAAAGCATTGGGGGTCAGATCAATGATGGCCGGGCAGTTGGGATACCCACATCCGCAGGGCCAGTTACAGTAGTTATTCGTATTGGGCCCGCAGTCGTGGACTTCTACCGTGACCTGTTGCCCATTGCAACGGTTGTAGACCACCAGGGTATCGCCACAGTACTTCCAGGGCAGCGACAGGCAATTGTCGGACTTGTTACAGTCGGGGTACCCTGGTCGCTTAAGCTTTGGCCAGGCAGCGTGATCCAGGTAGCTCTCACAGTTGCCACATGAGCCGTGTCCAGTGTCGGCACAGCGGCTGGACCAACTGCCCGCGTGGCCACAACAGAACCAAGAAGCACTGCCGTAGTAGTAAGCCATGATTCACCTCCTTCCCGCGGGATGTACTTGCCCCTCAGCGCAGTGATTCAGCAATGCCCAACAAAGTCTCAAGGGACATCGGGTTAGAGTACAAATCCGGTTCCCTTCAAAAGAAGACACAAACTCAATGCAACCAAGCTGCCCCTATTTTGCCACACCCCATGTTTCACCGTGTTTCAAGCCCGTTTCCATTCAGAAACATCGCGTTTCGATCATGAAACATCACTTCTCTTTCGCCAGCGGAAGCCACACCCGTACCACTGTGCCCTGACCTTCTCGGCTCCGCACGGCTACCTTCCCGCCGTGTAACGTTACGATGCGTTCCACCAGAGCCAACCCCAACCCGCTGCCGGGCACTTCCCGCGCGTTGCGTCCCCGGTACAGCTCCTCAAAAATGTGGGGCAACTCGTCTGCCGGGATGCCCAGCCCCGTGTCTGCCACCTCCACCACTGCCCAATCCCCGTCCTCCATCACCCGCACCTCCACCCGATCACCAGCCCGTGTAAACTTCATGGCGTTGTCCAACACGTTGCGAAAGACCACGACCAGCAACTCGTGATCCCCAAGCACGGGACCGACGGACCAAGGGATTTGCTGTATGTGCATATCCACTTTCCGGCCTTGCTCCCCGGCCTCCCCACAAACCAGGGTTAAGGCTTCCTCCAGGACCGCTTGCAAGTCGACGCGCGTCCTCTCGACGATGGTGTCCTCCAGCTCCGTCAGCCACCTGAGGCCGGTCACAAACGCTTCCAGTCGCCCCACCTGTTCCGCGAGCCGCGCCAGCCTTTCAGCTTCCTCGGGAGGCCAAACGGCCCGGCGCTGTAAGTTGGCCAACCCTACGCGCAGGATGGCTAACGGGTTCTTGAGTTCGTGGTCCAGCCGGCGCAGAAAGCGGCGGTGAGCGGCCACCTGGGCGGCACGAGCAGTGGTTTCAGCTGCTGTGATGCGGCGGTGCAGCCACGTGTGCCAGGCCCATCCAATCCCCAATGTCAGGCTCACAAACCCACCGATGCCGACAGCCAGTGCAGCAGCGTCTACCACAAAGGTGCCCACCAACACCCGATTGGGCAACAGGCCGCGGGCCAAAAGAACGGAGAGGAGCAGACTAAGGAGGAGAGGGATGACCGTCACCACAATGCGCACGGCGTGCCTCACGGGATACCCTCCACATCGCCGATCAACCGGTAGCCGTGCCCGACAACCGTCTCAATATAACGAGGGGACTCCGGATCATCGTTCAATGCCTTGCGGATCTCGGCGATCCGGATGTCCACTGCGCGCGGGCCAACGGGATAGGACCACCCCCATACCTGGTCCAGGAGGTGTTCCCGAGTGAAGACCTCACCCGCGTGCAGCATCAGGAACTCAAGAAGAGCGAAGGCCCGCGGGGTGAGGGCAAGCCCCACCCCTGCGTGCCATGCCTTTCGGGCCTGCCGATCCAGCACCAACTCCCCACACCGCAGGCGGCGAGCCGTCCAAAGAGGTTTACCCGGCCGGGCACGGCGCAACACGGCCTGAATACGCGCCACCAGCTCCATCGGCTCAAAGGGCTTGTTCAGGTAATCGTCGGCTCCTTCCTGGAGGCTGAACGCCCGCTCCGCGGGCGTGCCCACCCGGGTCAGAAGGATGACCGGCGTCCAGTCACCGGCCTGTCGCAACCGGCGGAGCACTTCCCGCCCATCCAGGCGGGGCATGAGGACGTCCAACACGACCAGATCCGGCCGCTCCTCGGCAATGTGGCGGAGGGCCTCCTCCCCGTGATGTGCCGTGAGCACGCGGAACCCGGAGCGTTCCAGGAGAGACGTGAGCTCGGCCAACAGGTCCGGTTCGTCGTCGACCAGCAGGATTCGGGGCCGGTGTGAGGTCATGGGTTTCCCCCCGTTGGCTGAGGTGGGGAACACGCTTTCACTTTTCGCTCACACCTCCATTGTATTAAACCGTAGCCACTTCGCCATACGGCGGTATACCTTGTGCCATCCCCTGCAGCAGGCTTCGCCAAAAGGCTGGGCCCGCTGGGGGAAGCATCGGTATCCGGTGGAGGGCTTCTCTGGTGCCATGAAGCTGAAAGGAGGGCGGTTTTCCCAAGGGACGGGAAGATCTGGGGTCTGCGTTGGACCTGACGGTCGCCGTGCTGCAAACCCAGATCACCCGGTTCTTTTTTGGTCTCCGCTTCGCCCGAATTTTGGCCAAACCCCAGCTCCGCATTAAACTGAACATCCCCACGAAGGGGAGAACGGGAGAGGTGGTCTGGCCATGGGCGGCCCCCGGTTGCGTTATCTGATCCTGGACCTGGATGATACGCTGTATCCCCGCCGCTCCGGGTTAATGGACCTCATCAGTGAGCGGATCGGCCGCTACATGGTGGAACGTCTGGGGTTCCCCCCCGCTGAGGCGGAGGCGCTGCGGCAGCGCTACTATGCCCAGTATGGGACCACCCTGCGGGGGCTGATGGAGGAACATTCAATCGATCCCGAGGATTATCTCGCGTATGTCCACGATGTGCCCCTGGAGATCTACATCCAGCCCAACCCCGCCCTCGATCGGATGCTGGGTCGGATCCCCCTGACGAAGGTGATCTTCACGAACGCCAGCGAGGAGCATGCCCGGCGGGTGATCGAGCGTCTGGGGATCGCCCACCATTTCCCGATCATCCTGGATGTGCGCCGCCTGGAATACTACAACAAGCCGGACCCGGAGGCTTACCGACGGATCCTCCAGCACCTGCAGGCCCGGGGACCGGAGTGCATCTTCGTGGATGACTCGGCCCGCAATCTCCGCCCGGCACGGGCGCTGGGGATGATCACGATCCTCGTGGACGGCCAGCCGGAGGACGGGGTGGATTTCCACGTCCCGGACATCCTGAGCATCGAGCCGGTGATCCAGCGCCTGCTCCTGGAGCGCAATGGGGATGTGAAAAGCGACTGAGCCCGGCCCCGCCCGGTGTCGAATGGAACCCCGCGAAGGGTTTTCGAGGGCTGAGGAGATGTCCCCTCCTTCCCTCCCTCATAAGAGCCACAGGAATATTTTGAGGCCGGGCAGGTGGCCTTCGACGACCCACCCGGCTCCGAAAGCTCCTCGGGGGGCATCCCCAGGCTACGGCTTCATATCCTCCCTCCGCTCCGTGCTTTCTCCAGATGGCGCAGCCATGCGCGGCCCTGCCAGGCGGCCCCCCAATCAACCAGGCGGGGTAGCGCCCGGTTGATCCAGATGGCCGGGACGTAGCGGGCGGGGATCACGATCTCGGGCACCGGCCGGCGCAACGCCCGGGCGATCGCCCGGGCGATCGCCTCAGGGTCCAGCCCCCCCGGCACCTCGCCCGGATCCACCGCCAGCCCGCTGGCCACCTGCCCGAACTCCGTGCGAACCGGCCCGGGGCTGATCACCGTGACATGGATGCCGTGCGGCTCCAGCTCCCGGCGTAACCCCTCGCTGAATCCCACCACAGCGAACTTGGTGGCGGAATAAACGGTGAGGGGCGGCGTGGAGATGTATCCCGCGACGGAGGCGATGTTGATGATATGACCGCGCCCCAATCGCTTCATGCCGGGCAACACCAGCTGCACGAGATGGATCATGGCCAGGATGTTCACCTGGAACATCCGCTCGACCACTTCCCAGGGGGTCTCGGCCACGGTCCCGTAGTAGCCGAAGCCCGCGTTGTTGACCAGCACCTCCACCGGGCCCCACGCCTCCTCCACCTGGCGCACCAGGGCCTGACGATCGGAGAAGCTGGCAAGGTCCGCCGGGATCACCAGGGCCGCGCCGCCATGGGCACGGATCTCATGCGCCAGGGCCTCCAGACGATCCCGACGCCGGGCGGTAAGGACCACGCGCATGCCCTGGCGGGCCAGCCGTCGGGCCGTGGCCGCCCCGATCCCGCTGCTCGCCCCTGTGATCAGCACCGTCCGCTCTGCCATAGGTCCCTCCCTGGATGGAATGCAGTTGTTGACGATCCCAGGAAGTCCCCTTAAAATGCTTGCCGTGAGCCCCTGCTTCATGATATAGAAGATCCGCCCGGGAAGGACATTCCCGAGGAGAAAACGCTCGCCCATGCAGCGGGATCGGATTACGGACGATATCTACGTCCTCACCAGCGACCTGTATGCCCAGGTGAATGCGGGGGTAGTCTTCGCCTCCGACGGGGTCGTGGTGATCGATACCCTTCCATTCCCCGATGAGACCCGGGAGATCATCGCCCTGGTGGAAAAAGAAGCGGAGGGGCGCCCGATTTACCTGGTCCTCACCCATTATCACACGGATCACACCTTCGGCGCGTGCTTATTTCCGAACGCGATCGCTATCGCCCACACCCTCTGCCGGAAGCGCCTGGAGGAACATGGGGAGCAGGCCCTCCAGGCGGCCAAGGCCCAGGACCCCGCCTTCGCTCCGCTGAGCCTTCGCCTCCCTGAGGTCGTTGTGAAAGAAGGCGATCTCCTGCTGCGCCTGGGGAACAAAACGCTGCAGCTCTTCCACGCGCCCGGCCATTCCCCGGATGGGCTGGCCGTCTATGTCCGCGAGGATCGGATTCTCTTCACCGGGGATGTCATGATGCCGATCCCCTACATCGTGGACGGCGATGTGGGGCAGACCATCGCCACCCTCCAGCGCTTCCGGGAGCTTCAGATCGAGACCATGGTCCCCGGCCACGGCGAGCCGATCCTTCGGGGGGAAGTGCCTGACGCGATTCAGGCGAACATTAATTACCTGAACACGATTGTGCGCGAGGTCCGACGCTATCTCCAGCAGGGGAAGCCCCGGGAGGCACTGCGGGAACTGGATGTGGAGAGCTGCGGGATCCCCCGCATCGCCCTGAACGGCCTGGCGCCCCAGCTGCACCATCGCAACCTGCTCGCGCTGTATCAGCGCCTCAGCGCGGAGATCCAGCCCGCCCCCAGGGCGCGGGCGACCAAAACCTCCTCGCGCTCCTCCAGGGCCTCATGAGCGTCTGGGAACGGGCCCGACGGCGCGGCCGCTTCCTGGAGCTGATTCTGGAAGATAAGCGGGAGGAGCTGGCGCGACGACGTCGCGTGCTGGACGAAGGGGCGTTGCGCCTGCAAACCCGCCTGTGGCCCGCCCCGGTATCCCTCCGCGCCGTCCTTCCCGATCCCCAGGGCCGGCTCCGCCCCATCGTCGCCCTGATGCGAGCCGCTCCCTTCCACGGTTTGCTGCGCCCCTCCTACGACCCGGTCCGCCTCGCCCTCTCCCTGGCGACCCGTGGGGTCGCCGCCCTGGCGGTCATGACCGACCCGCGTTACTATCAGGGCCGCCTGGAGCATCTGGCCGCGGTCAAGCAGGCCCTGCTCCGTCGACGGCTGAACATCCCGGTGATCCGCCACGATTTCTTCCTCGATCCCTTCCAGGCGCTGGAGGCCCGGGCCTTCGGGGCCGACGCCATCTGGATCAACATCGGCATGCTGAGCCCCTCGGGCCTCCGGGCGCTTCTGGAAGCGGCCGCGGAATGCAGCCTGGAGGTCCTGGCGGAGATCCGGACCGAAGCCGAACTGGAAACCGCCCGGGCGGCCAGCCTGAACGCCCTCATCGTCCAGCGGCGGGACTGGCGGACCTTTGAGGTGGATCCCGCGCTGCCCGCACGGCTGCATCCGTTGCTCCCCGGGGAAGCGATTCAAATCGTGGCCGGGGGAATCGCCACCCCCCAGGAGATCGAAGAGATCCGGACGCTGGGTTTTCACGCGGTGATTTTAGAGGAGGCGCTCCTGGGCGCTCGGGATCCCCTGACCCGGTTGAGCGAGCTGGGCTTTGGATGAGGACATTTTCCTTCCCTCCCACAACCCGACCATGCGGCGCATCCTTGCCCAACCACCGGCTCCGGAGACCATGCAACGGCTTCCCCGCGCGTTCTTCGAGCGGCCCACCCTGGAGGTCGCCCGGGATCTCCTGGGGCGACGCCTTGTGCATCAGATCCGCGGACGTCGGATCTCGGGGCGCATCGTCGAGGTGGAGGCTTACATTGGCGAGGATGACCAGGCCTCCCATGCCTCCGTTGGCCGCACCGCCCGCAACGCGGTGATGTATGGTCCACCCGGACACGCCTATGTCTATATGATTTACGGCCAGCATTATTGCCTGAACATCGTCACGGAACCGGAAGGGTTCCCGGCTGCCATCCTGATCCGAGCCCTGGAGCCCGAGGAGGGGCTCTCCTGGATCGCCCGTCGGCGTCCCGGGGTCCCGGCGCGGGACTGGTTGCGAGGCCCCGGTCGGGTCTGCGCGGGGCTGGGCATCGACCGGAGGTTGAACGGCCACGACCTGTGTGCGCCGGATGCCCGGCTCTGGATCGAGATCGGGGAGCCGGTCCCCGATGATCAGGTGACCACCGGCCCCCGCGTCCGGGTGCGCGGGGATCTCCTCGCCCGCACCCGACCGTGGCGGTTTTACATCCGCGACCATCCGTGCGTGTCGGATTAGCAACCCCCAGCGCTCCTATCGCTTCGCGGCACGGGAAGGTGAGTTCCTGATGAGCCCATACCGCGCCTGGTGGGTCGTTGCCAGCGCTTCGGCAGGGCGCTGGCACTGGCGGGATTTCTTCCGGAATCCGGAGGAGGAGGGGCGGAACTGGGGAGGTCGAGAATGGATCCGCTCCCCGGTCTCATGGGCCCGGATCCGTGAGATGCGAAAGGGGGATATGGTGGTGGCCTACCAGGCCGGCGAGGGGATTATCGGCCTGGCCCGCCTGGCCTCTGATGGCTACCCCGAGGTCGAGGGGGGGCCTTACGACACCTTCGATCTGGCCCCGGCCCCCACCGTATGGCTCCACGAGCCTGTCCCCCTTTTCCTGGTGCGCCAGATCCCCCGGGCCCGCGACCACTTCGAGTTCCTTCGCGTTCACCACGGCACAGTTTTCCGGATCACCCCGGAGGGCTTTGAGGCCCTCCTGCGTCTGATCCGGGCGCTGAACCCGGAGCAGGCTCAGGAGCTCCAGACGTTCCTGGGGGAGCGTGACGGGTGAGCGCTTCCCCTCGAACCCGCTAAAGCGGATCTTAATCCAGAAGGGATCGGAGCAGCATCAGTTCATCCCGCAGGCCCCGGGTGCAAAGGAAATGCTGTCGCACATGGTCCCGGCCCCGCTCCCCCATCGCCCGGGCTTTCTCCGGATGGGCCAGCAACTCCAGCGCCCTTGCCGCGCACTCCTCCACGCTGCTCACCAGGAAACCGGTTTCCCCATCCAGGACCTGCAATGGAATCCCGCCGACGCGGCCCCCGATGACCGGCTTCCCTTTCCACAGGGCCTCTGTGACCGTGAGCCCAAAGCCCTCCCGCAGGGATTTCTGGATGACCACATCCGCGACCCGCTGGAAGGCATTGACCTCCCAGGCGCCCACCCCATGGAAGTTGTGCAGGACGTGAAGATCCGGGTCCTCCCCCGCATGCCGCAGGGTGCGATCGTAATAAAACCATCCCTCCGGGTCATCGTGGGCCATGGATCCGACCAGGGCCAGCTGAACCTCCGGGCGCTCCCGCTTGACCAGCCGGTAGGCATCGATCACCCCGAGGGGATCCTTCCACGGGTCGAAGCGGGAGACCTGGAGAAGCAACGGCCGGTTCCCATCCACCCCAAACCGGGCAACGGTGGCCCGCGCTTCCCCCGGATCCATGGGGGCGTTTTTGGGCGAGAGCGGATCGATGGTCGGAGGGATGATGGCCACCCGGGATACCGGGAAGCCAGGCCCCACGTATTCGGCCATGGTGAAAATCGCCGCATCGTAAACGGAGAGATAGGGGAGCAGAAAGGACCAGAACGCCGGATTCGGGGCGCTGGTATCGATATGACAGCGCCAGATCCAGAACCGGGCCCCGCGGCGTTCCCGCAGCATGGGGATGCCGGCCGGCTGAGGGTCATGGATCACGATGACATCGTAGTCTCCTGACAGAGACGCCGCATTCTGCCGGTTGCCCTCCTTCCAGATCCCCTGCATCTCCGGGGGGAAGGCGAGGTCCATCCCCTGGAGGCCGTTATGCATCGCCTTGGTGACCCGGAAGAAGGCATCGTCCCCGTGGATCACCCGCCACTCCGCCTCCAGACCGAGATCCTGCAACAGGGGGATATGGGTGGCCAGGATCTCGGCCACTCCCCCACCGAAGGCGGTGGCGTTCACGTGCAGCACCCGCAGGCCGCGCAGGGGCGCGGCGAGCTCCCGAAGGGCCTCGATGACCTCATCCCCCACCAGGGGGCGTAACGCATCCAGGGATCGGGGGGGAACGGATACGGGTTCGTGCATCGTGCTCCTCCGTCGGAACGAGCATCAGCCCTGCCCAACGGTTGAAAACACTCCAGGCAAGCGCTGCCCGCTATTTCAGGGTCCACCCGATCAGACCCCGGATGTAATAGCGCTGGAGCAGGGCAAACACCAGGATCGGCACGCTCATGGTCAGGATGGACGCTGCGGTCAGCACACCCCAATCGATATGATACTGGCCCCGCAGCAGGGGGATCCGCTGGGTGGCCACCAGCATATCCGGATCGTAGATCAGGATCAGCGCCATAAAGAAATCGTTCCAGGCCCAGGTCAGCTGCAGGGCAGCCGCCGAGGCCAGGCCCGGCAGGCTGAGAGGCAGCACGATCCGGGTGAAGATCTGGAACCGGCCCGCCCCATCCAGGCTGGCCGCCTCCTCGATCTCCGGCGGCAGGGTGGAGAAATAGTTCCGCAGGAAGAGGATCACCCAGGGCAGCGCCCACGCCGTGTGCACCAGGATCAGCCCGAGATAGCTGTTGATCAGCCCCAGGTCCCGCAGGAACCGGAAGAGAGGGACGGCCACCATCTGCTGAGGGATGGCCATCAGGAGGACGATCGTCAGGAAGAGGGGATCCCGCAACGGGAAGGGGAAGCGCAGCAGCGCGTAAGCCGCCATCGCCCCGATGAAGATCGGCAGGACCGTAGCCGGGATCACCACCACCAGGGAGTTGCGGATCCCCTGTCCGATGGGGGCGGTGGGATGGTTCCAGGCCTTCAGAAAGTTATCCAGGGAGATGGTGAAGGAGGAGAACTGCCACCACCCGTGGATCAGCTCGCTCTGGGGGCGCAGGGCGCTCATCAGGATGCCGATGAAGGGGATGATCCAGATCAGGCCCACCCCCCACGCCAGCGCGTTCACTGCCAGTTCCTGTCCCCATCGCCGCATCATGTTCACTCCGAGGAGCGCGTGGTCCGCACGAACCAGAGGCCGACGATCAGCGTGAAGAGCGTCAGCAGGGTGGCCACGGTGGCTGCGCGGTGGAACTCCAGGGCCCGGAAGGCGTAGAAATACATCTGGAGGGCGAGAACCATGGTGGCGCCGCCCGGGCCGCCCAGAGTCGCGGTGTAGACGATGTCGAAGATCTTCAGTTCCCAGAGGACGGTCATGGCCACGATCACCATCGTGACCGGACGGAGGCTGGGGATGGTGATATACCAGAATTGCTGGAGGGGACCTGCGCCATCCACCGCGGCGGCCTCATAGTAATCCCGTGGGATCGTCGCCAGGCCGGCGCTGTAAAGGATCATGCTGAACCCGACCCAGAGCCAGACGGACCCGAGGATCAGGGCCGGCAACGCCGTCTCCGGGTAGGCGGTCCAGCTCCGCCCCAGCTCCGTCAGGCCCACCGCCCGCAGGATCGCGGTTACAACCCCCGCGTTCTCATCGAACAGGAAGCGGATGATCACGCCGCCCACGATCATCGGCGTGACCATCCCCAGAAAAATAATGGATTTGAGGAAGGTGGCCCCGCGGGCTCGATCCAGCAACACGGCCAGGATCAGACCCAATCCGACCGTCAGCGGAAGATGGAGCAGGATCCACACCGCGTTGTGGACGATCGACCCCCACGGGGGTGGGCCGGGCGGGAAGCCGGTGAGATTGAAGGTGTCGGGGTCGGAGAGGACCTGGGCGAAATTCCGCAGCCCCACAAAAGCCCCCTCTCGGTCAGTGAAGCTGAGGGCAATGGTCTGCAAGGCAGGGAGGATGATGAAGAAGAGAATGAGGAGCAAAGCGGGTGCGGTGAACCCCAGGAAACTTCCCCAGCGTCCGATTCGCTTCCCCCATCGCCATGCCGACATGTCCTTCCGCTCCAAATTCGGATTCGTAGAACCTGTAAACGGGAAGCGCTCTCCCGCGTTGGGAGGAAAGATCCCCTGCAAAAAGGGTAGGGCGGGCGGCTTCGCCGCCCGCCCCACGATCAGCTACCGGGTTGGGAACCGGGCGTCCAGCGTGCGGAGCACGCTGTCCAGCGCCTGGGGGCGCACCCAGAGGAGCTTCAGCTGATCCCAGAACAGGCGTTGCCAGTCCCCACCCACCGTGTCATCCAGGTCCGGGACGTTCGGCCGCTCGATCTTCGCCAGGGCCTCCGCCAGGGCCCGGTCGGCCGGCGGGTAGACGTCGGGGGAGATGTCCTTGCGGCTGGCGAGCTTGCCGCCCTGCCTGGCCCGGATCTCCATCCCCTCCTTGCTGATCAGGAAGGCGACGAGCTGCTTGGCCGCCTCCACGTTCTCGCTGTATTTGGGGATGAAAGCCCAGTCGGTGCCGCCCACCACCCCGCGGGCTCCGGGCAGGGTGAACACGCCCAGGTCGTTCGGATCCTTCACCATCCCGGTCAGCCAGTTCCCCATAAAGAACAGGCCATACTCCTCGTTCCACCAGAGGTCAACGGCCTGGGTCCACTCCACGGGGTCGCTGAAGTATTTTCCGAGCAGGGGAACCAGCCGCTCCGCGAAGATGGCGCGGACCTGGGGATCGGTGAACCGGACCTTGCCGGCGATCAGGTTCTCCTGGAGCTCCGGCCCGCCGAAGGTGATCAGGAAGTGCTCCACGATGTCACTCAGCGGCCAGCCCACGCCATCGCCGCTGATGATCGCCTTCTTAATGCCGGGGACCTTGGAGATCTGATCCAGGAGGGCCAGGAACTCCTCCCACGTGGTCGGCGGCTTCAGGTTGTGCTTCTGGAAGAAGGACTTCTTATACCAGAAGCCGGGCTTCACAAAGAGAACATAGGGAACCGCATAGACCCGGCCGTCCACCGTGCTGGGCTGGAGAACGAACTGGCTCGCCTCCTTCTGCCAGAGATCCGTGAGGTCGACCGCGTGGTCCTTGTTCTTCTGGATCCACCAGTCCCACATGAAGATCACATCGCCGGGGGCCTGCTTTGCTTCGAACTGGGGCGGCAGCACCTGGGAGAGATCCTCCGCGCGGTAGATCCGATAACGGATCTGGACGCCCAGCTTCTGCTCCGCGGCCTTCAGGACGGGGAGGAACTGGTCCATCTCCGCGCCCGCCCAGGGGCCGATGACGGTCAGGGTGGGAATCACCTTGGTGACCTCGACCGTCTTTTCGACCGGCACCGTCCGCTCAATGACGCGGGTCTCCACGATCCGTTCCGGGGTCGGCGTGGCTGCCGGCACGCAGGCGCTGACAGCCAGCATCAGAACCACCAGCGCGAACCCGATGCGTTTCATGCTCCACCTCCTGCGCCACAGGATTGACGGATCACCAGCCCGGTGGCCAGCCGGATTGTTGAGGTGGGGGGCCTTCCTTCCTGGATCCACTGGAGTAACAGCTGGCCTGCCGCCCGTCCAAGATCCTCCGCCGGCAGGTGAACCGTGGTCAGCGGGGGATCCAGATAGGCGGACAGGGGCACATCATCGAAGCCCACGAGCGCCAGATCCTGGGGGACCCGCAGGCCATGGCGGCGGATGACCTGGAGGGCACCGAAAGCGACCACATCGCTGGCCACAAAGACGGCGGTGGGGGGGTCCGGGAGCTTCAGCAATTGCTCCATCGCCGCCGCGCCGCTGGCGGGGGTGAAGGCCCCGAAGGCGACCAGGGCTTCATCGTAAGGCAGGCCGGCCTCCTCCAGGGCCTGGCGATAGCCAAGCCAGCGCTCGTAACTGGCCGTATACGAGAGCGGCGCGTTGGTGATCAGCCCGACCCGCCGATGGCCCAGCCGGAGCAGATGGCGCGTGGCCATGGCGGCCGCCTGCCCATTGTCCACATCCACCGAAGGGAGCGCACTGTTCGCCAGATGGCCCAGGAGCACTACCGGTGTTTCCTGCCCCCAGCGTTCCAGCCACTCCCGATCCTCAAAGCGCGGGCCGGATAGAACCATCCCATCGACCCGGCGCTCCTGAAGCAGGCGGATGGTCTCCTCAGGGGCACGATCGGGGGCAAGGGGGAAGAGCAGCAGATGCAGATTCGCCTCCCGAAGGACATCGCTCAGGCCCCGCAGCACCTCCGGAAGGAAGGCATCCGCGAAAACCTGATCGGGAGTCTGACGCATCACAAAGGCGATCACCTCCGAGCGCCCGCGGACCAGATGCCGGGCTCCCGCGTGGGGGCGGTAGTTCAGGCGAGCCGCCGCCTCCAGGACCCGCTGTCGGGTCTCCGGGCGGATCCGAGCATCGGAAACCCCGTTCAGCACCAGCGAGACCGTCGTCCGGGAAACCCCGGCCAGGCGGGCCACATCCTCCGCGGTAGGAGATCGCCGCCTCATCATCGCTTGCTAACACGTGTTATCATCACTGATATTTTAGTAATTTATCTTCATACTGTCAAGTAGTGACGCAAATCGCTCCTCTCAATCCCCGGACCATTGCCGAATCAGAGGGCGGATCCGTCCCGGAGGAGGTCTCCGGCTTTGCGGGGATGGGGCGAGGCTGTTAAACTGAACGCAAGGGAACACTGTTCCCTGGAGGCCGATCAGGTCGCCATCGGGACTGGCGAGGCCATCTCCGAGGCGGGCGGCGCTGCCTGCCCGTGAAGCGGAGGAAAGATCGCATGCTCCGGGTAGAGGGTTTACAGATCACCTATGGGGATCACGTGGTCGTCCCGGGGTTAAGCTTCCTGGTGGAGCCGGGTCAGGCGCTGGGATTGATCGGCCCCAACGGCGCGGGAAAGACCACGGTGCTCCGCGCCCTGAGCGGCGTGATCCCCATCCAGGCCGGCGCGATCCTCTGGGAGGACGTTCCCCTTCACCGGCTTCCACCGGAGCATCGGGCGCGGTGGATCGCGGTGGTTCCCCAGGGGGCTTCCCTTCCCGAGGCGTTCACGGGGGAGGAGGTGGTCTCCTTCGGGCGCACCCCGTATCTTTCCTGGCTGTCGCCGCTCTCCGCAACGGACCGCATGCAGATCGAGCGGGCGATGGTTCGGACGGAGACCCGCGCGTTCGCAGAGCGACCGGTGGGGACGCTTTCGGGCGGGGAACGCCAGCGCCTGCTCATCGCCCGCGCCTTTGCCCAGACCCCACGCATCCTGCTGCTGGACGAGGCCTTCGCGCATCTCGACCTGAAATACCAGCTTCGGCTGCTCCAGCTGATCCGCCAGATGCTCTGGACAGATCGCATGGCGGGGGTGCTGGCGATTCACGATCTCCATCTGGCGGCCCGGTTCTGCGATCGGCTGCTGCTGCTGAAAAACGGCCGGGCGCTGGCGTTCGGCCCCCCGGAGGAGGTCCTTCAACCGGCCCTCCTGGAAGCCGCCTATGAGATCCCCATGCGGGTGGAGCGGCATCCCGAAGCCGGCTGGCTGGTCTGGCCGGCCTGAAACCCCATGCGTGCTCCAGTCGAAATCCGGGCAAACGCAGGCAGTCTCCCCCAATACGGCCAACCCCGCGCCTTCAGCTCGTTCACCCGTCCGCACCACAAGCCACGCCCTCCCGGGCCGTTACCGCTACGCCGCATGCCATAACCGCCCAGGGGGTCTCTCGCAAGGTGGGCCGTGCCATGGGCCGTCTTCTCGCACGCCCTGTTTTTCGGCCCACTCCTTTGGGCATTCCGCAAGGCCTGAACGGGTTGCCGCTCTTGGGTCACCATTGTATCGCTTTCCATCCCCGAACGCAACCCGACCCACGGCGCTGCTCGCTTTTCCTCTCGCGCCCGCCGGGAAACAACAATGTTCGGGTGCTGGTTAACGAGGGCATCAGCGGCGCGGCGTCGCCGTCCAAGAGCCACCGCTGGCGCATGATGTTGGGCCGAATTTCCGCCCCCGCTGGCGCGCGGCGCAGCCGCGTCCGCTGCATGCGGGGTTAGGCACAAGCGCCGTTCAACTCAGGCCCCAGAACGCCGGCCGACTACCAAGCCGCCCACCCCACGCGCCACCGCCGACCAACGGCTCCACGCCCGGCCATCGCGCCGCGCTGCGCGAGGCAAGACCCCCGCCAACCGGCAACCTGCGACCGCGCCTCGCCCAGGCCCGGCCAAGCTGGCTAACGATTGGGGTCAGCCGCATCGCGGAGCGCAAAGGAGGCGAATCTAATCTCGAACCCTCCTGCGGGCACGGCGCCACTTCGCCCACGCGGAAAGCAGGTGCACCCAGAAAGGGCTCAGACGGCGGGTGGG
>BEHY01000017.1 GCA_002898735.1 Candidatus Thermoflexus japonica | reverse complement strand
CGCCATCCGGGAGCTGGTCACCGTCCTCCGGGCGGACCGCGGCGCCATTGCGCTGATCGCGGCCTCCGGCGATCACCTGGTGGTGGCGGCGGAATACAACCCCTCCGACACGCCCTCCGGCCTGGGCGAACGCATCCCCATCGAGGGCAACCCTTCCATGGCGTGGATCCTCCAGGAGCAGCGGCCCCTGGCGATCGAGGATGTGGCCGCCGATCCGAGGATCGCCCCGGCGCGCCCCATGCTGGAGCGGATCGGGATCCGCTCGCTGCTGATCGTCCCCCTGTGGATGGGCGACCGGATCGTGGGCACCCTGGGCATCGACCACCTCCGCGAACGCCACGCCTTCACCCCGGAGGAGATCCGTCTGGCGGAGACCGCCGCCCATCAGCTAACAGATGCCCTGAAGCGGTTCCGGATGATCCGCATCCTCCAGGCGCAGGCGGATCGCCTGCATGTCCTTTACCAGACGGCCCGGGCGCTGGCCGAGCTCCAGGATCTCCCCACCCTGTTAAGCCGCGCCCTGGACGAGATCCTGGCCCACCTTCCCGCCGACGGGGCCAGCGTTTACGTGACGGAGGAGGCCGATCCGGAGCAGCTTCGCGTGATCGTGGAGAAGGGATATTCCGCCACGCCGATCATCCGAACTTCCACCCAGGAGGCGGAAGAAACCATCACCGGCCGGGTGGCGGCCCGGGGGGAGCCCCTCTGGGTGGAGGATTGCGCCCGTTATCCCTACCCGCCGGCCAGCCGCTCGATCATCGAACGGGAAGGGATCCGGAGCCACGCGGTGCTTCCTCTGAAACGGGGTGAGGAGCGGCTGGGGGTGCTGCACGTGATCTGGCGGAAACGGCGGACGTTCGATCCGGAGACCCGGGATCTTCTGGAGGGCCTCGCGGATCTGCTGGCGACAGGGATCGCCAACGTGCGGCTGGTGGAAGCCCTGCGGCGGACGGTGGCCCAGCGGGAGGCCCTCAACCGCGCCCTCGAGGAGGCGCTGACCGCGCGGGAGCAGATGATCCAGAACGTCTCGCATGAACTGCGCACGCCCCTGGCGGTGGCGATGGGCTATCTCGACCTCCTGCTGGACGGCGCCTTCGGCCCGCTGACCCCGGATCAGCGCGAGGCACTTCAGGCGAGCCGGAACCGGCTGGGGGAGCTCCACCGGTATGTGGAGCTGCTGCTGACGCTGCGGATCACGCGCGAGGGGAAGCCCCTGCGCCAGCCCCTGGATCTGCGGCAGCTGATCCGGACCGCGGCACGGATCACCGAATCGGGGCTGGATCCGGGGAAACATCGCCTGGAGCTACATGTCCCCTCCCGGGCCGTCTGGGCCATCGGGGAGGAGGAAAGCCTGGCGCGGGCCATCGCGGAGCTCCTGGACAACGCGGTGAAATTCTCCCCGGATGGGGGGCGCATCGAGGTGGAGCTCCAGGTCGAGGCCGGAACGGCCCGAATCATCGTCCGGGATGAGGGGATCGGGATTCCGGTGGAGGCCATGGAGCGGGTGGGGGAACCCTTCTATCAGGTGGACGGGGGGACGACCCGGCGGTTCGGGGGGATGGGGATCGGCCTGGCGGTGGCCCGGGCGGTGGCCGAGGCTCATGGAGGGCGTCTGCATCTGCGCCCGCGCTCCCCCCGGGGCACGGAGGCGATCCTGGAGCTCCCGATGGGGGGGGCCACCCCGTAGGGCCCACCGCGCCGCCCGCACCGCAGGTCTCCGCTCGGAAGGATGGGCCCGGCCGGAGGCCATGCAACGGTCGGCCGTGTCGCTCCGGCATGCTTATCCTTGCGGCTCCGGAACGCGCAGGGCCCGGCGCAATCGTTCCACCTGCTCCCAGTAAGCCCGGGTCTGACGGAAGGAGGGATCGCCAGCCCCCGGGTTCTCCACCACCTCCGGCCGCGTATGGGGCGGGGCGTTCAGGATCAGGATCCGCTGCCCCATGAAGACGGCCTCTTCGATGTGATGGGTCACCAGGATCAGGGTGAGGGATTCCTCCTCCTTCAACCTCCAGGTCAGCTCCTGAAGATCCTCCCGGGTCGGCGCGTCCAGCGAGGCGAAGGGCTCATCCATCAGCAGGAGATCCGGCTTCAGGACCAGCGCCCGGGCGATGGCGGTCCGCTGGCGCTGGCCGCCGGAGATCTGCCCCGGATACCGATCCCGCACCCCGCTCAGCCCCAGGCGCTCCAGCCATGCGTTCACCGGCCCCGCGATATCCGTTACCGGCGCGTCCGCCGGGGCGTGACGCCCATCGGGCCCGTAGAACCGGCGGATGCGCAGGCCCAGGGCCACGTTCTCCCACACCGTCGCCCAGGGGAGCAGCCCGTAGTCCTGGAGGATCAGGCCGGTGCGGGGGCGGGGCCGCCGAAGGGGCTGCCCATCGATCCGGATCTCGCCCCGCTGAGGCAGGCGCAGGCCGGCCAGCAGATACAGCAGCGTGGTCTTGCCGCAGCCGGAAGGGCCGATGACGGCCCAGGCCTCCCCGCGCGCCACCGACCATGAGAAGTCCTGGAAGAGCCATTGCCCGCCGTATCCGAACCAGATCCTCTCCACCTCGATCATCCTGCGCTCCCCCTCTCCGCTCGCCGTTCTCGCCTCGCCGCTCATCCCCCGGGGATTCTGGCATAGATGCGGAAGACGACGCAAAATCTCTGCGCAGGAACGGCGCGACGCCTTTTCCCGGGGGCTTTCGGGGCCGCAGGGGGTGCCGAAGGCGCGCCCCACGGCCCCGAAATCGGAGCCCAGCGGTATCCACCTGATCCGGAACGGAGCCCCGACGATGGATCCGAAAGTGGGAGCTCATGAGGAAATGAGTCTGGAGGAGAAGCTCCGCGCCCTGCCGGCGCGACCGGGCGTGTATCTCTTCAAGAACGCCCATGGGGAGATCCTCTACGTGGGCAAGGCGATCTCCCTCCGCCAGCGGGTCCGCTCCTACTTCCAGAACAGCGCCGACCTCTCGCCCCGGACCCGCCGCATGGTCCAGGAGATCGCGGATCTGGATTTCATCGTGACCGACTCGGAGCTCGAGGCTCTGATCCTGGAAGCGAACCTGATCAAGAAGCACCGGCCGAAATATAACGTCCGGCTGAAGGACGACAAACGCTATCCCTATATCCGCATCTCCGTTCAGGATCCATATCCGAAGGTCACCATCACCCGGCGGATCGAGAACGACGGCGCCCGCTACTTCGGCCCTTACACCTCGGCCACCGCGGTCTACCAGATGCTGGACGAGCTGCGGCGGATCTTCCCCTATCTGACCTGCGATCGAACGATCACCGGGCAGGACCGGCGGGCATGCCTGTATTACGACCTGAAACGGTGCCTGGGCCCGTGCATCGGGGCGGTGAGCCAGGCGGAATACCGGGCGATGATCGATGGGCTGATCCGCTTCCTGGAGGGCCACACCGAGGAGGTGGTCCGCGACCTGGAATCCCGGATGTGGGCGGCCGCGGAGGCCCTCCAGTTCGAGCGGGCGGCCCAGCTGCGGGACCGCCTGCGGGCAATCCAGCAGATCATGGAACGCCAGAAGGTCGTCTCCACCGTGGCCGCCGACCGGGATGTGATCGCCATCGCCCGGGCGGATGGGGAAGCGTGTGTGGAGGTCTTCTTCATCCGCCAGGGGCGGCTGATCGGGCGGGAGTATTTCATCCTCGAGGGCCTGGAGGAGGCGGATCTCCAGGAGGCCCTGGCTGGTTTCCTGAAACAGTTCTACCAGGCCGCCGCCGAGGTCCCCCCGGAGGTCGTGCTGCCGGAGCACATCGAGGAGGCGGCCATCATCGAGCAGTGGCTTCGCCAGCGGCGAGGCGACGCCGTGACCCTGATGGTGCCCCGGGAGGGGGAGGCGGCGGAGCTGGTGCGGCTGGCCACCGAAAACGCGGTGGAGACCCTCAACGCCCTGCGGGCTCGCTGGCTGGCGGACCGCCATCGCCAGGAGGCCGCTCTGCAGGAGCTGGCGGAGGCCCTGGGCCTCCCGGCACCCCCGGCGCGCATCGAGGGCTTCGACATCTCCAACACCCAGGGGACCGCAGTGGTGGGCAGCATGGTCGTCTTCGTCCACGGCGTCCCCCTCAAAGCCCATTACCGCCGTTTCGTGGTGCGCACCGTGCAGGGGCGGCCCGACGATTACGCCAGCATGCGGGAGGTCCTGACCCGCCGCTTCCGCCGCTGGCAGGAGGCCACGTCCCCCCAGTGGCTCCCGGGCCAGAAACCCGATGAAAGCTTCGCCGTGCTTCCGGACCTCCTGCTGGTGGACGGCGGGAAAGGCCAGCTCGGGGTCGCCCTGGAGGTCCTGGAGGCCTTCGGGCTCCGGGAGCGGGTTGCGGTGGCCGCCCTGGCCAAGGAGCGGGAGGAACTGTTCCTGCCCGGCCGCCCGGAGGGGTTGCTCCTGCAGCGCCATGCGCCGGCCCTCTTCCTGATCCAGCGCATCCGGGACGAAGCCCATCGCTTCGCCCTGAGCCACCATCGGGGCCGCCGGGAGCGGCTCTCCCTGGCCTCCCTCCTGGAGGAGATCCCGGGCATCGGGCCGAAGCGCCGCCGGGCGTTGCTGGAGCGTTTTGGCTCCCTGGAGGCGATCCGTCAGGCTTCCGTGGAAGCCCTGATGGAGGCGGGGCTCCCTCGAGGGGTCGCCCAGCGATTGAAGGCGGCGCTGGGGTAACTGGACTCCGGACGAAGGTCCGGCGGGGTGAGGAGGGCGATGGAGTTCCCGGAGGGCCTGGCGGTTTACATTCATATCCCCTTCTGCCGCTGGCGCTGCAGCTACTGCGATTTCAACATCTACGCCGGCATGCAGCGCTGGTTCGCCCCCTATATCGAAGCGCTGGGGAAGGAGATCCGCCGCTTCGGCGAGAGGGCCGGGCGGCCCCTCGCGCGCACGATCTACATCGGCGGGGGAACCCCCTCGCTGCTGCCCCTGCCGTTGCTCGCCCGCATATGGGAGGCCCTCCATGAAGCGTTCCGCATCCCCCCGGGGATTGAGATGACGATGGAGGCAAACCCCAGCGGCCTCTCCGTCCCTTACCTGGAGGGCGTGCGGCAGCTGGGGGTGAACCGGATCAGCTTCGGGGTGCAGAGCGCCCATCCCGAGGAGCTGCGCCTGCTGCGGCGGGATCACACGTTCGAGGAGGCCCGGGCCCACATCGCCATGGCCCGTGCGGCCGGGTTCGCGAACCTGAACGTGGATCTGATCTACGGCCTCCCGGGCCAGACCCTCTCCCGCTGGCAGGAGACCCTGGAGGCCGTCCTGACGCTACATCCCGAGCATCTTTCCGCCTACGCCCTGATCGTGGAGGAGCGCACGACCCTCCACCGATGGATCCGGGAAGGCCGGGTCCCGGCGCCGGACCCCGATCGGGCGGCGGAGATGTATGAGTGGACGCGGGATCGCCTGGCGGAGGCCGGCTATCGACACTACGAGATCTCCAACTGGGCCCGGCCGGGCCACGAGAGCCGCCACAACCTCGTCTACTGGCGCTATGAGCCCTATATCGGCTTCGGCGCCGGCGCCCACAGTTTCATCGATGGCCGTCGATGGATGAACGTCCTCCATCCGAAGGTTTACATCCACCGGATCGAGCGGGGGGAGAGCCCGGTCGCGGAAGAAGAGCCCCTCGATCCACGCACCCGGATGGCCGAGATGGTCATCCTGGGCCTCCGCCTGGTGGAGGAAGGCATCGAGGACGCTCGCTTCCGCGCCCGGTTCGGCCGGGGGATCCGGGAGGTCTACGGATCCGTGGTGGAGGAGCTGGAGGAACTGGGGCTGGTCCGGTGGGATGGCGCGCGCCTGCGGCTGACCGGGCGAGGGCTGTTACTGGGGAACGAGGTGTTCTGGCGCTTTCTGTGACTCCTCCCGCGGAGCCCGGATGGGGCGTCGGGGTTTCCTTCCGGAAACCATGGGAAAGCCCCCCGCCGCCCGCTTCCATTGACAGATCCGCCCGGTCGCGCTAAATTTTAAAGTGAGAACAGGCCCCCATAGCTCAGGCTGGATAGAGCGTTGGCCTCCGGAGCCAAAGGTCGCGGGTTCGAGTCCCGCTGGGGGCTTGGGCGGGGCGGTCCACCGAACGATGGATCGCCCCGCTTTTTTTCGCAACCGGCTGCCCCGTGGGGGATTCCGGGACCATGGGGAGGTCGCTATGGCCCCACGTAAACCACCCGATACACCCGTCCCCCGTGGTCATCCGAGATATACATCGCCCCATCCGGGCCGAAGCGGACGTCCGCCGGGCGCCCCCAGGTCGCCGGATCCCCGCACATCTTCCCCGGCGCCCGCCATCCGTTCACGAAATCCTCGCTCCGCACCGGGCGCCCGTTCTCCACCACAATCCGCTGCACCTTGCAATCCCGGGCGTTCGGGAGGCTGGTATTCCACGATCCGTGGTAAGCCACGAAAAGGTCGTCCCGGTATTCCGGCGGGAAGGCGGCCCGCATCCCCGTATCCATCCCCAGCGGAGCGCTGTGGGCGAGATCGGTGAACAGGGCTGGGACCGCATCGGCACAGGTGAAGCCCGGAGGAGGCGACATGCGGGGATCCGGCACCTCCCCCCGCTGGTCCGGGGGCAGGTTGGGCCCCAACCCCGGCGTATAGCAATACGGCCACCCGTGATGCCCTCCGCGCCGGACCGCGATGACGATCTCCTCGGGGGGAAGGTCGTCCCCCAGCCCGTCGCTCCCGTTATGGTTTGCCCACAGCGTTCCATCCGGCGCCCACAGGAAGTCCACACTGTTGCGAAGCCCCCAGGCCCATAAGGGCCATCGACGGGGATCCGGGTCGCCGGCGAAGGGGTTGTCGGCCGGAATGGTGCCGTCGGGGTTAAAACGAAGGATGGCCGCCCGCCGGGGATCCTCCTCCTCGCAGATGTTGCAGGAAGATCCGGCGCTCACGTAGAGTTTGCCATCCGGGCCGAAGTGAAGGGTCCGGCTGACATGCCCCCGGGGCGAGGGGATGTTGTCCGTGACCAGCTCCCGGAGCTCGAGCCGCCCATCTCCGTCCCCGTCTCGTAAGCGCTCGATGCGATCCCCTTCCGCCACGTAAAGCCAGCCATCGCGCCACTCGATGCCATGGGGCAGGTTCAGGCCTTCCGCAACCACTTCCACCCGATCCGCCCGGCCATCCCCATCGCGATCCGGCAGGCGCACGATCCGCCCGGCATTCATCAGGGTGAGGTAGAGGGCCCCATCCGGCCCGAAGGCCATGAAACGCGCCTTCCCCTCGAGCCCCTCCGCGAAGATCCGGATGGCGAACCCTGCGGGGACCGTCAACCGACGGCTGGATTCGTCGGGAGGCGGGAGGATGGGGGGAGCGGTCCGGGTGACCAGAGGAAGGAAGAGCGTGGGGGTCAGAGGGATCGTGGCGGCTTCCACAGGCGCAACCGCCGATCGCGACGGGGTCGCGGTGATGGAAGGGGAGGGCGGCGTCCGGGAGACGCCGAGACAGGCGCTGAGCAGCCCTCCCAGCAGCGCCAGGCATATCCAGGGCATACAGGGGCGAGGGGCCATGGTGTTTCTCCTTTCTGCGAATCCTATTCGGCTTCTTGGGACTGCGGGGAGGAAGTCATCCCACCGCCTGGAATTCAAACCCGGCGGCGTCAGTCCTGGTTCCGTCTTATGATAGACGGAGGATGGAAACCCCGAAACCCAGGAGGCCATGGATGCCCCAGGAACCGGATCGCAACCTGGCCCTGGAGCTGGTCCGGGTGACCGAGGCGGCGGCCCTCGCCGCGGGCCGCTGGATGGGCCGGGGGGATCGAAACGCGGCGGATCGGGCGGCCGTGGAGGCCATGCGGCTGATGCTCCGCTCCATCGATATGGATGGCATCGTGGTGATCGGCGAGGGGGAGAAGGACGAGGCCCCGATGCTCTACAACGGCGAGCGCATCGGGAACGGCCGCCCGCCCCAGGTGGACGTGGCGGTCGACCCCATCGATGGCACCCGCCTGCTCGCCCTGGGCCGCCCCGGGGCGATCGCGGTGGTCGCCCTCTCCGAGCGGGGCACCATGTTCAGCCCGGGGCGGATCGTCTATATGAACAAGCTGGCCGTCGGCCCGGAAGCCCGCGAGGCCATCGATCTGGATGCGCCGATCGCCGAGAACCTGCAGCGGATCGCGCGGGCGAAAGGGAAGGATGTCGATGACCTCACGGTGGTGATCCTGGAACGCGACCGCCATGCGGACCTGATCCGCGAGGTCCGGGCGGCCGGCGCCCGCATCAAGCTCATCACCGACGGCGATGTCTCCGCCGCCCTCATGACCGCCTTCCCCGACTCCGGCATCGATGTCCTGGTCGGGATCGGCGGATCGCCGGAAGCGGTGATCACCGCCGCGGCCCTGAAATGCCTGGGCGGGGAGATCCACGCCCGCCTGTGGCCCCGGAACGAAGAGGAGCGCCGCTTCGCGGCGGAGATGGGCTACGACCTCCAGCGCATCCTCACCGCCGACGATCTGGTCCGGGGGGATAACATCTTCTTCGCCGCCACCGGCATCACCGATGGGGAGATCCTGAGGGGAGTGCGCTACACCGGGGATGGCGCCCGCACGCATTCGGTGGTCATGCGCTCCCGCTCCGGGACCATCCGGTTCGTGGAGGCCTATCATCGGTGGGACAAGCTGATGCGGATCAGCGGCTACCCCTATGACCAGCGCGCAGGAGGAGCCCCTCCGCCAGCGCGCTGAGGGAAGCCGGGATCTCCCGCACCGTCCACCAGAGCCGGCGCGGCCCGTAGGGGGAGCGGTCGGCGGCGAGCCCCACGGCCTCGATGCCCGCGGCATCGCACAGCCACAGCGCCCGATCCAGATGGAAGCGCTGGGTGACCACCACGGCGCGGGTGAAGCCGAAGATCTCCCGCGCCCGCCGGCACGACTCCAGCGTCCGCAGGCCCTCCGGGTCAACCCGGAGGGCCTGTTCGGGGACCCCGAGGCGCAGCGCCAGACGCCGCATAGCTTCCGGCTCGTTGTAGTAGGGGGAAGATCGCCCGTCGCCGCTCAGGAGCAGCGCCTCCACCTTCCCCAGGCGATACAGCTCCACGCCCGCCCGGACCCGATCCGCCAGCACGGCCGTGGGGGATCCATCGGCCCGAAGCCCGGCGCCCAGGATCAGGGCAACCGGCTGCGCCGGGACCTCTTCAGGCCGCTCGTAAATCCGGGGCGCGCCCCGAAGCCACAGATAGAGACGGGCCAGCAGCGGCGTCGCCACCACCAGCGCAAGGATCATCCCTATATGTCCCCAGCGCATATGCCCCATCCTGCGAAGAAGGGATGCCGTTGATCCCCTCCCGGAGCGCTGAAGGCCGCCGGCCCTGAGGGATATTCTCCCCTTCCCTATACCCGAGGCCTTCCCCATGGCGGGCGGAGAAATGAAAGGCGGGGGGACAACGGGATCTCACGTCCAAGTATACCTGTTCCGCTTCTCCCCGCGCGGCGTCCCGGGAAGATCGCCCTGTGTTACAATGGGCGTAAAGCCCTTCAGCTCCATCCAGGGGGTGGGCCCGATGAAATTGATCCTCGCCATCATCCAGGACGAGGATGCCCCGACCACCATCCAGGCGCTCGTGGATCGCGGCCATCGGGTGACCCGGATCGCCTCCACCGGCGGATTCCTGCGCCAGGGCAACACCACCCTTCTGATCGGCGTGGAGGACCTCCGGGTCCCGGAGGTGATCGAGATCCTGCGGCGCTGCTGTCGGACCCGAACCAGTTACCTGCCGGTGGCGGTGGAGGCGACCGGGCTCCTGCAGGCCCATATGATCGAAGTGGAGGTCGGCGGGGCCACGATCTTCGTCCTGGATGTCGAGCGCTTCGAAACCCTTTGAGGGGCCGGGAGCGATGAAGCTGATCCTCGCCGTGTTGCCGGAGAAAGCGGCCACGCTGGCTTCCGACCGGCTGGTGGCCCAGGGCTATCGGGTCACCCATCTGGCCTCCACCGGCGGCTTCCTGCGCCGCGGGAGCACCACGCTCCTGATCGGCGCGGAGGACGAACGGGTGGAAACCGCTCTCCGCCTCTTGCGGGAAGCCCGGCAGCAGATCCGGGGGGATCCCGGAGGGATCGCCATTGTATTGAATGTGGCGGGCTTTGAGCGTTTTTAGCAACCCCATCGTTTCTATCCGGCCACGCCCCCAGGACCCCGCCGATCACCTTTTCCCGGAGGAGCCCGATGACGCCCGAATGGAAGCCGCTGGCTCAGGTGAAGGCTGCCCATCTCCCCCGCCTGCTCACCCGCCGCCATGTGGTCGGGGTGGGGATCGGCTATAAGGTGAAGGGGGGGCAGACGCTGGATGTCCTCAGCGTGGTCGTCTCGGTGGAGCGAAAGCTTCCCGCCGCCCAGCTGGCCCCCTCCGATCGGATCCCCCCGACCTTAGATGGAATCCCCACGGATGTGATCGAGACCGGGCGGTTCCGGGCTTTCCAGGATCCCACCCGCCGTTACCGCCCGGCTCCCCCCGGCGTCTCCATCGGCCACCCGCTGGTCACGGCCGGGACCTTCGGTTGCGTGGTGCGCCGGGGGAACGAGGTGTTTATCCTGAGCAACAACCACGTCCTGGCCGCGACCAATCGCGGGCGCCCCGGGGATCGGATCCGGCAGCCCGGCCCGGTGGACGGCGGGACGGTGGCCGATGAGATCGCCGAGCTGGTGGAGTTCGTCCCCATCCGGTTCGGCGATGAGCCGGCCACCTGCCCGTGGGTGGAGCTCTTCACGCGCTGGTTGAACGAACTGCTCCGCCTCATCGGCTCCTCCCACCGCCTCCAGGCGGTTCGAAGGCAGGCGGCCATCAATGAGGTCGACGCCGCCATCGCCCGCCCGTTCAACCCCAGCGACATCACGCCGGCCATCCTCCAGATCGGCATCCCCAAGGGAGTCGCAACCCCCGTGCTGGGGATGGAGGTCCAGAAGTTCGGGCGAACCACGCAGTATACCCGCGGACGGATCATCCAGGTGGACGTCACCGCTAACGTGGATTACGATGGGCGGGTGGCGACGTTCCAGGGGCAGGTGATGGCCGGGGCCATGAGCGCGCCGGGCGACTCCGGCTCCGCCATCCTGGACCTGAACGGCCGCCTGGTCGGCCTGCTCTTCGCAGGCTCGGAGACCACGACGCTGATCCACCCCATCGATCGGGTGCTCCAGGCGCTGCGCGTGGAGGCCGTGGTGGAGGAATGACGGATGGAAGGGCTGAGCTGGCTGTGGCCGATTGGACTGATGGCCGTGCTGTGGGCCGGGATGCCGGAGGAGGAAGCCCGCCGGGCCCTCGCCCGGGGGCTGACGGCCGGCGTCGCCGCGCTGACCATGTGGGGCATGGTGGGCTTCGCATGGGCCTTTGGAGGCATCGGATTGTGGGCCGAAGGGCCGGGGTTCCAGGCCTTACGGCGGGTTTACACCCTGGGGGCGGATCCCCGGCCGCTCTGGAGCCTGCTCGGATTAAGCGGATTCCTTTTCCGGGCGGTCGACATGTCGCCGGCCGTCGCCGCCCTGTGGCTCCACCACGCCCCCGCCGTGCTGACCGCGGCGATCCTCCTGGGATTCGGGCTCGAGGGATGGTCTCCCATCGCCGCCGCCCTGGCCAGCATCGGATTGGGGGGATTCGTGCTTCCCCTCGGGATGCACTGGGTCTGGGGAAACGGATGGCTGAGCCGCCTGGGCCTCACGCTGAACCTCGGTCACGGGGTGGTGGATCCCGCAGGGGCGGGGGTTGTGCTGGCGCTCTCCGGAGGGGCGCTCCTCGGGCTCCTGCTCCCCTGGTCCCGACGGCAGCCCAGCCCGGAGCGGGTCTTCCCGCCGGTGCACCTCCCCCTCCTGGGGGCATGGGGAAGCCTGCTCTTCGGGATCGGATGGATCTCTTGGTGGATGGTGGACCCCCTGGCGGCCACCCGACCGGCCCTGGATCCCGCCCTTCTGGCTCGAAATGCGTGGCTGGGGGTTCTGGGGGCCACCCTGGGGGCCGGGCTCTACACGGCCCTGGTCGCCCGCGAGGCGGATTCCCTCATGATCCTGCGGGCCATGGCCGTGGGGTGGATCACGGGGATCAGCGCCGCCCCGTTCACCGGCCCCTGGCTGGCCTGGGGATGGGGGTTCCTGATCGGCCTGGGGACGCCGGCGCTGATCTACGGCCTCCGCCGGTGGGGCGTAACCCCCCAGAGCCTCGCCCTGCTTTACGGGATCGCCGGCATCCTGGGATTGCTGGGGGTCGGATTCCTGGCGGATGGACGGGCCGGGGCGGGGTGGAACGAAGTGGGGCGCGAAACCTTCATGGGCGTTCCGAACCTCGGCGTCGTTGGGGTTCCAGGCTGGGGCCGGCCGGCGGATCCCGGCCAGCTCACCGCCCAGGGGGTCGGGGGGATCGTCCTCAGCCTCTGGGGCTTCCTCGCGATGGGAGGCCCGGCCGCCCTGATCCGCTGGGGATGGACGCAGTGGCGACGACGCCGCGAGAAAGCGGCGGGACCGGCAGAGCCTTCACCCGCCTCCTCTCCGAATCCCGAAGGCGGAAAGCCCCCGGAAGGGGGCTTTCCCGATCCATAAGCGCTGCCGCCGGCCGTTGTCCCGGCCCCCTCATTCCTTCGACCGCTCCTCCTCAAAAGCATCCGCAAACATCACCAGCACCTGTCCGGCCATAAACCGCGACAGGTCCGCGGAGGCCTCGGCGGCCTCCGGCGAGCGCAGCGCGGCCTCCATGGCGGCCCGATCGTCGAAATACATCTCCACCATCAGGTGGAAAGGGGAGGCGCCGAGGGGCGTCCCCCAGATCCGGGAGACCTCCAGCCGGCGGAGATGGGGGATCCGCTCGATGCGGGCCAGATGCTGCACATACCACCGCTCGAACGCCGCGGCGTCCGCAGGGGCACGATAAAGGGTGATGACCTTCACCATCCCTGAGCGCTCCGGACTTCGGGGTGCGGGATCCTCCGGCCTCGGCGGTCATCGTGCATCGAAGGGCCTTTCCCACCCATCCCCCCAACCCCCGACGCGGGATCAGAACGGGAGTCCCGGTGGCCGCCCCGCGGCGGTCTCCTGCAGGAGGATTCGAGCCCGCGCATCGATCGCCTCCGGCGGCGCTTTCCGCAGGAGCATCTGCGCGAATTCGGGTAAACCGGCCATCAGGGTTGAGATCGAAAGCCTCTCCCCGCTGGAGCCCTGCAAAACGAACGCGCCTCTCCAGGACGAGTAATACACCCGCCGGATCTCGGACCAGGGCAAATGCCCCCCTCGGGCGATCAGGCGGCGATAGGTGATCCCGGTTTCCGTGATCTCATGCTGGACCCGAGCGTATTCGGCCACTATCCAGATCGAGAGCAGGGCAAAGGCCAGAAAAAGGAGCGAGATCACGGGCGAGGCCGTCGAGCTCAACGAAGAGAGCATGGCGATCGCGCTCGAGAAGATGGCCCCGGCAAGCCCGATGATCCCGATGCTCCGGGGATAAACCAGCCGACGCGCCCCGGCCGTCGCCGGGGTGCGCAGACGGCTGCGGGAAATCCAGCGCATGACCAGCAACATCAGGATCCACCAGATCCCCCACTGAACCGCTCGCCACCCGTCGTTCGAACCCATCTTCTCCTCCTCAGGCGCTCCGAGGCGAACAAAAAAACAGATCCGCGAGCGCTGTGGGATCTATCGCCCCCGCAGGCGACGGCGGACCTCCCGACAATGGGGACAATCCCAGCCCACGTATTCCCGACCGCAGGTGCGGCAGACACGGGGGGAAAGCGGGGTTTCCTCCGAGAGGGAGGCCAGGATGAGAACGGCCTCGTGCCCTTCACAGGCGGCCAGCCATTCATCGATCAGCGTCTCTCCCACCCGCCAGTGGCCCTCCGCATCCCGATGGAGGAGGCCCCGCAGCACCCGGGCCTCCAGCTCATAAGCCGCGGTGGCCAGCTCCAGCACGCTCGCTTTCCGCAAGGACATCCTGTTCCTCCTCGATTTCGTGGACCTCCGCCCGCTCCACCTCCAGATGGCCGTCCTTCAGGATCCGATAGCGATCGAAATCCCGGGCCACCCACACATGGGGGAAGAGGGCCTGGGCCTCCTGCCGGATCTCCCGCTCCCGATACCGCCGGGAGAGATGGGTCAGGATGAGATGCCGCACCCCCGCGGCCCGCGCCAGCCATCCCGCCTCCGCCGCCGTGATGTGGTCGTGACGGCGGGCCAGCTCCCGATCCGGCTCCAGATACGTGGCCTCGATCACCAGGGCCCCCACTCCCCGCACCGCCTCCACCAGATCGTCCACCCGCCCGGTGTCGCCCACCAGGGCCAGCGAGGCCCCTTCCACCGGCGGCCCCAGCACCTCCTCCGGCGTCACCACCCGCCCATCCGGCAGGGTGACCGGATATCCCTGCACCAGACGGCGCCGCTCCGGGCCGGGCGGGATCCCCAGGGCTTCCGCCTTTTCCACCAGGAAGGGGCGCCGCGGCTTCTCCCGGAAGAGATATCCCAGGCTATCCCCTCCCCGATGGCTTACCGGAAAGGCGTAGACGCTGAACTTCTCATCGTCAAACAGCAGGCCGGGTTCAATGACGTGGAACGAGATCTCGATGGAAGGCCGCACGCCCCGCAGGACCACCCGATAGATCAGGTCCTTCACCCGCTCGATGGCACCACGGCGGCCGTAAATGGCCACCCGCGGGAGGATCTCCCAGCGCATCACCGTGGAGAGGAACCCGGCCAGACCCAGGATGTGATCCAGGTGGGCATGGGTGAGCAGGATGGTCTCCAGGCGCCGGAAGCCCAGGCCGCTCTTCAGCAACTGCCGCTGGGTGCCCTCCCCGCAATCCACCAGGAACCGCCGGTCCTCGAACATCACCACATGGGCCGGCAGCCCGCGCCGGATGGACGGCGCCGAGGCGGAAGTTCCCAGGAAGACGATCTCGATCATGGGTGGCCTTCCTCCACCGGATGGACGATCACCTCGCCCGGCCCCCCCTCTTCCCCCCGCACCTCGAACCGATCCCCCACGAAGTGGCAGGCGACCCAGACGCTGGTGAGCAGGTGGCCGGTGATGCGGGACGTGGTGAAGCGGGAGGCGCCCGGCGAGAGGGCGAGCGGGAGGATCAGCTGATCGGCCAGGTGCGGGTCCACAGCCGCGTTCGAGCGGTGGAAGGCCAGCAGCTCCGCCACCGCCTCTTCCGCCACTTTCTCCGCCGGCACCCCCTTCCTGCCGTAGGCGGAAGCGCCCGCCCGGGTATGGGCGTATTCCGCGATCAGGAAGATCCCGGCCCCCGGCCCCGGGCTCTCCGCCAGGATCGCCTCGACCTCGTCCGGGAGGCCGGCCTCCCGCAACAGCCGGTTCGCCCGCCCGGCCATCCGCTTGGCGATCTCCAGGGGCAGATTGGAGACCGCTGCCCATCCCCACAATCGGCGAAGCGGCCCCCGCTGATCCAGGAGGAGCGGTTTCAGGCGATATAACCCCTCCCCCTCCAGCGGGCCGTAGACCTCGAGCTGGATCTCGCCACCGCCCACCGGATACCAGCCCCAGCGCTCGATATGGACTTCCGCATGGAGCCCCATCCGGCTCAGGCACGGGAGCCATACATCCCGCACGTAGTGGAACGGCGGACTCCAGGGCACGTGCGTGCCCCCCCGCAGCGTCACCCGCGAGGTCCCCGGGGCATAGGCCAGGGGCAGGAGGATCGCCTGCAGGATCAGCGTCACGGAGCCGGCGCTGCCCCCGGCCCGGGCCGCCCCGACATCCACGGCATAGGTGCCTGGGGAAGGCGGGGACTGGGGGACGAAGGTGAGCGTCGTCGAGCCCAGGGCCGCGCCCTGGACCTGGGCGCGGCAGACCATAGCGGCGGCTTTCACCGCGCTGAGATGCTGCGCCTGCAGGCCCGGGTTAGGGCGGCGAGCCCGGATATTCTCCACCCGCACCGGCCGCCCGGTGAGGGCCGAGAGGGCCAGCGCCGAGCGCATGATCTGCCCGCCGCCCTCCCCATAGCTGCCGTCGAGCACCACCATGGACAACGCGGCCGAAGACCTCCCGCGGAATGCCTGCATCCCCGCCATCCGGACTCCACCCGGACAGGATCGGGCTCAACCTGAACGGATCGTCTCCTGGAGGGATCCGGAGGCAAGCCGTCCCGTATGCCAGGGCAGGTCCCTCATCGGCTTTCCAGACCCGTTCGCTTTCCCTCACGATGCCAGCCAGGATGGCCGGATGGGCCGCGTGAACGTCGCTCCTGGCACATCATGGAGTATACCACTTCAGCGCCCTCCCACGGCCCGGAAAGCCCCAATCGAGAAGCGAACCACGACACATTTTGAGCGCATTCGCGACTTATTTGTGGATCGCTCCATGTCCCACGGGTTCCATCCGCCACATCCGGCGGGTGTGGGCGCGGATGGTCTCCGGGCGCCAGCGCATCGGCCGTGCCCGACCTTCATACCATAACGCGAACTGATCGAAATAATGGGGCGAAGCGGGAGAGCCGCCCTGACCGCCCGGGAGCACGGCCAGGCAGCGATCCCAGTCGTGGAGATCCGCCACGAACCGCCACGAGGGGAGCGCCCCCAGCGGCCCGCCGAATTGATTCCCCTGAAAGCCCGCCTGCAGGGGGGTGTCGCCATCGCCGCCCAGAGGGAAGGGCCCTCGATTAAAGAACGGCGCCAGCACGGGAGCCTGGCCCAGCACATGCCGAAGGGTCACCCGATGGACCCGCCCCCAGGCCCATCGGGCGGGATCCTTCCCCAGACGCCGCCGCAACCATCGGACCGCTTCCCGGAACGCCTCCGATACCCATGCCCCGGCCGGGCGCCCCCCCAGCCAGAAGGGATCCCCGCGCCGGAGGATCTCCCGTAACGCGTGGGGGGCGGTGCGATAGAACGAGTGGCCGGGCAGAAAAGCGTTGAGCGATTCCCCCAGATAGCGGCGCCACGCCGACCCCAGCCGGGGTTTCAGGAGCTGTCGCAGCAGCATCCACTCCACCGCGGCCACGATCGTCGGCGCCACCTCCTCCGGATCCATCCGCCCATCCCATGACTTGACCTGCGCCAGCAGCCACGCCTCCTCCTCGTCCGCCGGTTCCACCTGCGCCAGCCACGGCTTCCACTCCCGGGCGGCCAGCGAAACCGCATCCGCCTGGATCGTCAGGCAATCCGCGGCGGTGAGGCGAGGGGTGGATTCCAGCCGCTCGCGGATCCGCCGCGCCCGATGGTCCGGCATCCACTCCGCGCTGATGAAATACGGATAGCGAGGGCCGACGATGCGATGGTTGGCCGTCACCAGCATCCCCTCCGGCGGGTCGAAAACCGAGGGAAGCGCCTCAAAGGGGATCTCCCCGATCCAGTCGTATTCCCCACTCCAGCCCGGAGCAGGGACGAGGCCATGGCCGCGGCGCCGGATCGGGATCCGGCCGGCCATCTGATAGCCGATGTGCCCCTCCCGATCGGCATAGACGAAATTGAGCACGGGCCCCGGCCAGCGACGCAATGCCTCCCGGAAGGATTCCCAGTGATGCGCCCGGTTCAGCCGGAGGATGGCTTCGAACCACGTCTCCGCCTGGGCCCCGGCCCAGGCCAGGGCCAGGCCGAGCCGGGGCCAGGGGATCCCTTCGGGTTCATATTCGGGAAGCCCATCGGTCAGCACCGGCCCGTGGCGGGTGATCCGCATGCGGAAACGCTCCGGCGCGCGCCTCCCCCGGACCCGGATCTCGATCTCCCGGACCTCCGCCCGGGCCCACCCGTCCGGGGTCTCGTAGCGCAGCGGATCCTCCGGATCGAAGCGCTCGATGAACCAGTCCTGGGTGTCGGCGATGACCGCCGTCGCTCCCCACGCGATGGCGGCGTTGTGCCCCAGCACCACCCCGGGCAGGCCGGGCACCGTCACCCCGGCGACCGCAAACCCTTCCGGCTCGCAAACCAGATGCTGTTCATACCAGATGCCGGGCAGGGAAAGGGGAAGATGGGGATCATTGGCGAGGATGGGGAACCCGGTGGCCGTTCGGGATCCTGCCACCACCCAGTTGTTGCTGCCGATCCCCTCCCGGGGGCCGAGCCAGCGGGCCAGCGCCGTATACATCCCGAGCAGCCGTTCCGCCATGGGCTCGATCCCCATCGTTTCGGGGAAGAGGGCGGTCTCACCGAAGATGGCCTCGGGCTCCAGGTCGGCCGCCCGCTCCCCCAGGGCCCGGGCCATGGCCACCCGGCACAGCTCGCTGTCCCAGTTCCACGAAAGCGACCAGGCGATGACCAGCCCCCAGGCCGCGCTGTGCTCCGGCGTCCATGGGAAATCGGGGAGGGGGACCAGCCGGTCCTCCGGCCCGGTGGGGCCGCAGCGGAAGGCCGCTGTAACCCCCGCCGCATAGGCCTCGAGGAGTCTTCGCTGATCTTCTGGAAGCCGCCGCAGGCTGGCCCGAGCGTGCTCCGCCCACCCGATCCCCCGGGCGAAGCGGTCCATCTCCAGCCCCATGGGGCCGAAGACCTCGCTCAGGCGGCCCAGGGCGACCAGTCGGTTGAACCGCATCTGCCATCCCCGGTCGCGCCCGTGGACGAAGCCCTGGGCGAACAGGAGATCGGCCAGCGTGCGCGCCTCGATGTGGGGGATCCCCCATTCATCGAACCGGATCTCCACCGGGGCCTGAAGCCCTTCCAGGCGGAAGAGACGGGAGCGAGCCATCGCGGCCTCCTGCGGGCAAGAAGAGGGGTAAACCGTTCCCTGATGACCGTTCTCATTATTGATGCATCCCTGCCCTGTCGCAAACACGGGCCGGGGATCCGGGGGCGATGGAAAGCGCGCGCTCTTTCTGGACCCACGCCTCGCCCCGCCCTCCGGCCTCCCCCCATCCCCATCTTTCCGGGTTTTTCGGATCCTCAGGTTATAATGAAAAACGCGTCCTTATTCATGGGGTGGCCCTTATTCCACACCCGGAGCGGACTTATGCGGATCGAGATTATGGAAGACCGGCTGGAGCAGTTACGGCGTTTGCGCGCGGAAGCCCAGCTGGGCGGAGGGCCGGAGCGGATCGCTCAGCAGCACGCCAAAGGCAAGCTCACGGCCCGCGAGCGTCTGGAGCTTCTGCTGGACAAGGGATCCTTCCGCGAGGTGGATCCCTTCGTCACCACCCGGGTCACCGACTTCGGGCTGGCGGAGCGCCGCTACCTGGGGGACGGCGTGGTGACCGGGTGGGGGACCATCGATGGGCGCCTGGTCTACGTCTACGCCCAGGACTTCACGGTTCTGGGGGGGAGCCTGGGGGAGGGCCACGCCCGGAAGATCGTGAAGATCATGGAAATGGCGATGAAGAACGGGGCGCCCATCATCGGCCTCAACGACTCCGGCGGCGCCCGGATCCAGGAGGGGGTCCTCTCCCTCGGCGGCTACGCCGACATCTTCCTGCGCAACGTCATGCTCTCCGGCGTCGTGCCGCAGATCAGCGCCATCCTGGGCCCATGCGCCGGCGGCGCCGTCTATTCCCCCGCCCTCACGGATTTCATCTTCATGGTCCGGGGGACCAGCTATATGTTCATCACCGGCCCCGATGTGGTGAAGGCGGTCACCCACGAGGAGGTCACCTTCGAGCAGCTGGGCGGGGCGGACGTCCATACGACCATCAGCGGCGTGGCCCACTTCGCCGCCGATACCGAGGCGGACCTTTTCTATATGATCCGCAAGCTCCTTTCTTATCTTCCTTCCAACAATATGGAGGATCCCCCCTATGTGCCCAACGGCGATGACCCCCTGCGCATGGAGGAGCGCCTCAACGCCATCGTCCCCGACGATCCCACCCGCCCCTACGACATCAAAGAGGTGATCCGCCTCATCGTGGACAACGGGGATTTCTTCGAGGTCCAGCCGGACTACGCCCCCAACATCGTCATCGGCTTCGCCCGGCTGGGCGGGCACAGCGTGGGGATTGTGGCCAATCAGCCGGCGGTGCTGGCGGGGGTGCTGGACATCAAGGCCAGCGAGAAGGCGGCCCGCTTCGTCCGCTTCTGCGACGCCTTCAACATCCCCCTTATCACCTTTGAGGACGTGCCCGGCTTCATGCCGGGGGTCGCCCAGGAGCACGGCGGCATCATCAAAGCCGGGGCCAAACTCCTTTACGCCTACGCCGAGGCCACCGTCCCCAAGATCACGGTGATCACCCGCAAGGCTTACGGCGGCGCCTACTGCGTGATGAACTCCCGGCATCTGCGGGCGGACCTGGTGCTGGCCTGGCCCACGGCGGAGCTGGCGGTGATGGGGCCGGAAGGCGCGGTCAACATCATCTTCCGGCGGGAGATCGCCGAGGCGCCGGACCCGGAGGCCCGGCGGGCGGAGCTGGTGGCGGAGTATCGGGCCCGCTTCGCCAACCCCTATGTCGCCGCCTCTTACGGCTTCGTGGATGACGTCATCGAGCCGAAGGAGACCCGTCCCCGCCTGATCAACGCCCTGGAGATGCTCCAGAACAAGCGGGATCAGAACCCGCCCAAGAAGCACGGGAACATCCCGCTGTGATCCTCCGGCCCTTCCCAGAGGGAGTTCGACCATGTTCCGCAAAGTCCTGATCGCCAACCGGGGTGAGATCGCCGTGCGGATCATCCGGGCCTGCCGCGAGCTGGGCATCCGCACGGTGGCCGTGTTCTCGGAGGTCGATCGGAACGCCCTGCACGTGCGCCACGCCGACGAGGCCTACTGCATCGGGCCAGCCCCGGCCCGCGAGAGCTATCTGCGCATCGATAAGATCCTCGAGGCCGCCCGCCGGGCAGGCGCCGACGCCATCCATCCGGGCTACGGGTTCCTGGCGGAACGTCCGGATTTCGCCGAGGCCTGCGAGGAGGCCGGCATCGTTTTCATCGGCCCGCCCCCCCGGGCCATCGGGGCCATGGGCGACAAGGCCACCGCCCGCAAGATGGCCAGGGCCCTGGGCGTCCCCATCGTCCCCGGCACCGACGGCGGGCTCTCGGATGAAGACCTGATGGAGGCCGCCCGGCGCATCGGCTTCCCCATCCTGATCAAGGCCTCCGCCGGTGGGGGCGGCAAGGGCATGCGCATCGTCCGCTCCCTGGAGGAGATGCCCGACGCCCTGGCGGCGGCCCGTCGCGAGGCCATGGCGGCCTTCGGGGACGACGACGTCTACCTGGAGAAGCTGGTCGAGGGCGCCCGCCACGTGGAGATCCAGATTCTGGCCGATCAGCACGGCAACGTCATCCACCTGGGGGAGCGGGAGTGCTCCATCCAGCGCCGCCATCAGAAGCTCATCGAGGAATCCCCCTCTCCCATCGTCGACGAGGAGATGCGCCAGCGCATGGGGGAGGTGGCCGTGCGCATCGCCCAGGCCATCGGCTACGTGAACGCGGGCACCGTGGAGTTCCTGGTGGACAAAGATCGCAATTTCTACTTCATCGAGATGAACACCCGCCTCCAGGTGGAGCATCCGGTGACCGAGATGGTGACCGGGGTGGATATCGTGAAGGAACAGATCCGCATCGCCCGCGGCCGGAAGCTGCGCTACCGTCAGGAGGACATCCGGCAGACCGGCTGGGCCATCGAGTGCCGCATCACCGCCGAGGATCCCTTCAACAACTTCATGCCCTCCACCGGCCGCATCGTCACCCTGGCCGAGCCCACCGGCCCGGGGGTGCGGGTGGATAGCGGCGTTTATGAAGGGTGCGGGATCACGCCGTATTACGATTCCCTCATCGCCAAGGTGATCACCTGGGGCGAGACGCGGGGCGAAGCCATCCTGCGCATGCGTCGGGCCCTGGAGGAGTTCCGCATCATCGGCATCCAGACCATCATCCCCTTCCATCAGGCGATCCTGAACAGCACCCGCTTCCTGGCCGGCCACTTCGACACCAAGTTCGTGGAGGAGCGGTTCTCCATGGACGAGGAGACGCCGCCCGACCTGGAGGAGGTGGCGGCCATCATCGCCACCCTGGTGGCCCACCGGCGGGGCCAGGCGGCCACCCACGTGGCCCGACGGGCCGGGCGGGAGATCAACGGCTGGAAGTGGGCCGGGCGCTGGGAGCAGCTGCGGAGGAGCGGATAGGCCATGAAATATATCGCCACCCTCAACGACAAAACCTTCACGATTGAGATCAACCGGGAGGATCGCATCCTGTGCGATGGGGTCGAGCGCGCGGTGGATTTCCGCCTGATCGACCAGCAGCATGTCTATTCCCTGCTTCTGGACAACGCCTCCTATGAGGCCCTGGTGCAGGAGCGAGAGGGAGAATACTGGGTCTTCGTGCGGGGATATCTCTTCGCCGTGCGCGTGGAGGACGAACGGGAACGACGGCTGCGCGAGGCCTCGGGGGAGCGCCACGGCCCCTCCGGGGAGGTGGCCATCAAAGCCCCCATGCCCGGCCTCATCGTCGCCGTGCTCGTCCAGGAAGGACAGCCCGTCCGAAAAGGGGAGAAGCTGGTCCTCCTGGAATCCATGAAGATGCAAAACGAGATCCGGGCCCCCCGCGACGGGACCGTGAAGGCCGTCCGGGTGAAGCCCGGCCAGAGCGCCGAGCAGAACCAGGTCCTGGTGGTCCTGAGCTGAGATCGGCCCTCCAGACCGGGGGGAAGCCCACGCCCCGGGTGGGGCCGATCCACCGCGGCGGGCGCTCCGGCTCGGAATCCGAGCGAAGGGAGGCCTCGATGGCGACGGAGATCCGGATCGAAGCGAGGGAGATCCAGGAAGCGCAGCGACGGTGGCGGGAGACCCTCCGGGAGGCCCCTCAGCGGCGCCCCCGCTTCGAAACCCCCTCGGGCATCCCCCTGGAGCCCCTTTACACCCCCGGGGATGTGGAGGTCGACTACCTGCGGGATCTGGGCTTCCCGGGGGAGTTCCCCTTCACCCGCGGGATCTATCGCACCATGTATCGGGGCCGTCTGTGGACCATGCGGCAATACGCCGGCTACGCCACCGCCGAGGAGTCCAACCGACGCTACCGCTATCTGCTGGCCCAGGGGCAGACCGGCCTCTCCGTCGCGTTCGATCTCCCCACCCAGCTGGGCTATGACGCCGACCACCCGCTGGCTCACGGGGAGGTGGGCCGGGTCGGGGTGAGCATCTGTTCCCTCGAGGATATGCGGCGCCTCCTGGATGGCATCCCGCTGGATCGGGTGAGCCTCTCGATGACCATCAACGCCCCCGCCGCGATCCTCCTGGCGATGGTCCTGGCCCTGGCCCGGGAGCAGGGTGTGGACTGGAAACGGCTGCGGGGGACGGTTCAAAACGACATCCTCAAGGAATACGTGGCCCGCGGCCTTTACATCTTCCCGCCGGAGCCCTCGATGCGGCTCACCGTGGATGTGATGGCCTTCTGCCACCGGCATGTGCCCAACTGGAACCCGATCAGCATCAGCGGCTACCACATCCGGGAGGCGGGGGCCACCGCGGTGCAGGAGGTGGCCTTCACCTTCGCCCACGCCCTGGAGTATGTGCGGGCGGCCGCCCGGGCCGGCCTCTCCATCGACGACATCGGGCCCCAGCTTTCCTTTTTCTTCAACGCCCACAACCATTTCCTGGAGGAAGTGGCCAAGTTCCGCGCTGCCCGCCGGCTGTGGGCCCGCCTGACGCGGGACCGCCTGGGGGCCACCCGTCCCGAGGCCATGATGCTCCGCTTCCACGTGCAGACGGGCGGCAGCACCCTCACCGCCCAGCAGCCGGAGAACAATATCATCCGGGTCACCATCCAGGCCCTGGCCGCCATCCTGGGCGGCTGTCAATCCCTGCACACCAACGCCATGGATGAAGCCCTCTGGCTGCCCACCGAGAAATCCGCGCGGATCGCCCTGCGCACCCAGCAGATCCTGGCCTATGAGTCGGGCGTAGCCGACACCGTCGATCCCCTGGCGGGCAGTTACGTGATCGAATACCTGACGACGGAGATTGAGAAGCGGGCCCTGGAGGAGATCGACCGGGTCGAGGCCATGGGCGGGGCGCTGCGGGCCATCGAGTCCGGCTACATCCAGCGGGCCATCGCCGAATCGGCCTATCGGACCCAGCAGGCCATCGAGTCGGGCGAGCAGATCATCGTCGGGGTGAACGCCTTCCAGGTGGAGGAGGAGCCGGCGGATCTGGAACGCCTCAAAGTGGACCCGGCCATCGAGGAAGCCCAGAAGGCGCGGCTGCAGGAGCTGCGGGCCCGACGGGATGCCGAGCGGGCCTCGGCCCTTCTGAGCCGCATCGAAGCGGCGGCCCGCCAGCCCGACGAGCCCCTCATGCCGCTGTTCGTGGAAGCGGTGGCCGCGGGCGTCACCCTGGGGGAGATCTGCGGAATCCTGCGCCAGGTGTGGGGGGAATACCGCCCGCCCGAGGTCCTATAAGAGATTTGGGAGTGCGGCACCTCGGTGCCGCTTTCCGAGAAAGCAAGAGCGGTGCCCAGGCACCGCACTCCAAGAAGGCCCCAGGGAGATCTTGGAGGGAGATCTTGGAGTGCGGCACCTCGGTGCCGCTTTCAAAGAAAGCAAGAGCGGTGCCCAGGCACCGCACTCCAAGAAAGCCCCAGGGAGATCTTGGAGGGAGATCTTGGAGTGCGGCACCTCGGTGCCGCTTTCAAAGAAAGCAAGAGCGGTGCCCAGGCACCGCACTCCAAGAAGGCAAGAACGCCTCAGCTCACCGCTTTCCTCACGAGGGCGGCGATCTTTTCCTCCTCAACGGCCGTCAGCTCCTTCAGCGCGAAGGCCACGGGCCACATCGCGCCCTCATCGAGATGCGCCGCGTCCGTGAATCCGAGCCTCGCATACCGGGTGTGGAACTTGTGCGCCGGCTGGAAGAAGCAAATCACCTTGCCGTTCCAGGCATAAGCGGGCATCCCATACCAGAGCCTCGGCGCGAGGGCCGGCGCGCTGGCCCGGATGATCGCGTGAAGCCGCATGGCCATGGCGCGATCCGGTTCCGGCATCCCCGCGATCTTCTCCAGAACCGCGCGCTCCTCATCCGCCCTGGACCCACGGCGCGAGGCGGCTTTCCGCTCCCGGGCGAGCTCCCGCATGGCGGCTCGCTCTTCTTCCGTGAAGACCTCCGGCGTTTCGCCAGCCGTGGCCTTCGGGGCGCGCTTGTTTTTCTTCACGACAGGACCTCCTTTCGATTTTCCCCATGGGGATTGAAAAGCCCGGCCAGAAAGTCGGGAAGTCACCATCCGCCGCAGGGGACGCAACCATCCTAACACGCTTTCTCAGGTTTTCCCATAGAAAGGATCAACACCGCTGGAAAGCCCCGGACCCATCCAGCCTGTCCTTGACAGGAGCCGGGTGAGCCGTATCATGATCCCAGACAACCGAATACGGCCGAGGTGCCCGACGCCCCGGATGGCAGGGCTGAAAGGCGAAGTCCGGTGAAAGTCCGGCGCTGTCCCGCAACGGTAACCATGGCCGCAATAGCGGACCATGGAAGCCCGGTCGCCCGCCTCGGCCTCCTCCGAGCCTCGCGGAAGGGGTAGGAGCGCCGCCGACCCATCTCCGGGTCCCCTCGAGCTTTCCCGCGGCCTCCCTGTCCGTTCCGGCAGGGAGGCCGCCTGTTTCAGGCCTCCGGCCGGGATGGGCCTCCGCCCCTTTCGACGAGGCCCCCATCCCGAACCGGGAGGTCTGACGATGCGACGCATCCTGGGATTCGCGCTGATCCTGATGATCCTGGCCGGCTGTGCGGGGGCTCCCTCCCCCACCCCGACCGCGACGCCCCCTCCGACGCCAGCGCCCTCGCCGACCGCCCTTCCCACGGCGACTCCCACCCCCGCGCCTTTCCTGAGCGCCACCGATGACTTCGGAAGGACGGTGGTGCTGCAGGCCCGCCCGCAGCGGATCGTCACCCTCGCGCCCTCCGCTACCGAGATGATCTTCGCCGTGGGAGCTGGCGATCGCCTGGTGGGGCGGGATGAGCTCTCGGATTACCCCCCTGAGGCGAAGAAGGTCCCCAGCATCGGCGGCACCTACCCCTCGATCAACACAGAGGCGATTGTGGCCCTGCGCCCTGATCTGATCCTGGCCCCCGGCGTCATCAGCCCGGAGCAGGTGAAGGCGCTGGAGGATCTGGGGCTGGTGGTGTTCCATCAGCGCACGCCAAAGGATATCGAGGAGATCTTCCAGCAGATCCTGATGGTCGGGCGGCTGACCGGGAACACGGAGCAGGCCGGCAAGGTCGTCGCGGACCTGCGGTCCCGCCTGGCGGCCATTGAGGAAAAGGTCCGCCAGACGCGGACCCGCCCGAAGGTCTTCTACGAACTCGACGCCACCGATCCGGGCAAGCCGTGGACGGCCGGGCCGGGCTCCTTCATCGATCGATTGATCGCCCGGGCCGGTGGGCAGAACGTCGGCGCGAGCCTTTCCAGCGAGTGGGGGCAGATCAGCCTGGAAGAATTGATCCGTCAGGATCCGGACCTCATCATCCTGGGGACCGCGAATTATGGCGAGACGCCGGAGAAAGTCCGGCAGCGCCCGGGATGGAACCGCCTGCGGGCGGTGCGAGAGGGACGCATCTACCCGATCAACGCGGATCTGATCTCCCGGCCGGGCCCGCGGATCGTCGATGGTCTGGAGGCGCTGGCGCGGATCATCCACCCGGAGCAGTTCCCGCAGCCGGCCGTGAAACGCCCGGTGGAGATCGCGCTGCAGCTCCCCGCGCCCGTGCGATGATCCCAGGGTCCACCCGGGGATCTTGAGGGTTAGGGGCCGCCGAGGGTGGCCCCTAACCCCCGAATGATTTTCTTTACTCGCCCCTCCCGGTGATCCGCTGAACCGGGAGGAGGGGCATCCGGCCTTCTCCATGGGATCCCAGCGGCGCCGATCCGAACGGAGGCGAACATGTCCTTCCGTGCCCTGTCCCTGGCTGTCCGGCGCTCCCGACCCATCCGGATCGGGCTGTGGGTCGGCTTGGGGATGCTCCTCACCAGCAGCCTGGCCCTGGGAGTGGCCCTGGGCCCAGTTCCGATTCCCCCCTCGGAGCTGGGGCGGATCCTCCTCGGGGAGGTCCGGGATCCCACCCTGACGACCATCGTATGGGAGGTGCGGCTCCCCCGGGTGTTGCTCCTCGCGCTGACGGGCGCGGCGCTGGCGGGGGCCGGCGCCGCCTATCAGGGGTTGTTCCGCAACCCGCTGGCGGACCCCTACCTGATCGGGGTGGCGGCGGGGGCGAACCTGGGGGCGCTCATCGCCGTCGCCCTGAACCTTTCCGCCAGCGCCTTCGGGCTGCTGAGCCTTCCCCTAACGGCCTTTCTGGGCGGACTGCTCACCGTTGGGCTGGTGATCCGCCTCGCCCGGGTGGGAGGCATGGTGCCGCTGACCGCACTGCTGCTGGCCGGGGTTGCGGTGGGGGCCATCCTCAACGCCCTCAGCCTGGGTCTGCTGATGGCCATGGTCGGCCGGGTGGCCCCCCATCGGGCATGGATCTGGATGCTGGGCGGCTATGCCCTGGGGGGCTGGCCGGCTCTCCGCGGGGCCTTCCCCTATGTGGTCGCTGGCCTGGGCGTCCTGCTCCTGCTGGGACGTCCGCTGGATGTGCTCCAGTTTGGGGAAGAGCAGGCGCGGCAGCTGGGGCTGCCGGTGGAGCGGGTGAAGCGGCTGACGATCGGGGCGGCGACCCTGGCCACCGCCGGCGCGGTGGCCTTCACCGGGATCATCGGTTTCGTGGGCCTGATCGCCCCCCATCTGGCCCGCCTGATCGTGGGGCCCCGCTACCCACGGGTTCTTCCCGCCTCCATCCTCCTGGGGGCTTCCCTGCTCGCCCTATCCGATCTCCTCTCCCGCATCCTCCTCCCCCCCCAGGAGATCCCCCTGACCATCCTGACCGCCTTCCTGGGGGGGCCTTTCTTCCTCTATCTGCTCCATCACACCCGGCGGGGCGCCTTTTTCTGACCCGGCTTGAATCCAGGATGGCAACTCCGAGGGATCGTGCGAAAGCGCCGCCGAATCGGAGGGCGGATGGGGCTCGAAGGGAGCCTGTCCGGCCCTCCCATTGTCTCCCCCATACCTCCGCTCCTGCTCCGATCCTTGGGAAGAGCGGGCCTGAAATCGCCGCTCCGGCACGGCGATGCCCCATTTCCCGTAAAGGTGGTAGAATTTTATGACGCAAGGGTTGCGCGCCTGGATCAAACCATGTCGGGATGGGGCCAGGTCTTTTCCGCGCGCTCAGGACATCCATCGCCGGGCGCTGATCCGGGAGGCGGGATGGCCCGGCCTCAAAGCCTCTATCCTGAAGACCAACGCTCAGGAGGGAACCGGGCGATGCGCTGGATGGAGCCGGAATGGATCACGGTGGTGGAAGGACCGACCCCTCAATTTCAGCCTGCCCGGGAGGTCTGGGCGTTTTCGATCTATGAAGGGCCGACCACTCAGCCGGTGGCGGTCTGTCAGATGCGCACCTTCAACGGCGAGAAGATGCTGGAACGCTGCCGCCGCGCGTGGGAGGAGGGCCGGCCGGTGCAGCTGGATTTCCCCGCGCCCTCCGGCGAGCGGCGCTGGGCCGACGTGATCGCCGCGCGGGTCGAGCGCTGGCCTGAGGGCGATGTCCTCGTCCTCTGGGTGCGCCGCCCCCGCCCCATGGAGCATCCGGAGAACGCCTGAGAGGAGTCGATCGGCCCGGGGAAGGCGCTGGAGGTGGAGCGGGGCAGCTTCCGCATCCCGCTCCGCCCCTGCATCGCATGTTTCACGCTGATCAGGAGGGAATGTGCCCGGTGATCCAGGCCCTGGAATCCTTTATCGAGGCCCACACCCGCCAGGTGGAGCCGCTGGTCATCGCCCAGTCGGAAGCTTACTGGCGCTTCACCACGACGGGGCGGAAGGAGGACGAGGAGGAATACGCGCGATGGACCGCCGCCCTCCGCAAGGTCTACGCCGATCGCCAGGCGTTCGCCCGGCTGCGCCAGCTGATGGAAGACGCCGGCCTTCTGAAAGACGGCGCCTTCACCCCCAACCCGGAGATCCCCCCGCTCCTGGCCCGCCAGGCCCGCATCCTCTACGACGACTTCCGCGGCCTCCAGATCGACCCCCGCCTCATCGACGCCATCACCGATCTCGAGAAGGAAGTCGAGGGCGCGTTCAACACGTTCCGGGCGACCCTGCGGGGCCAGCCGGTCACCGATAACCAGATCCGCCAGATCCTGCGGACCTCCACGGATCTGGCGCTGCGGCGGGAGGCCTGGGAGGCCAGCAAGCAGATCGGCGCTCAGGTGGCGGAACGGCTGCTCCGCCTGGTCGATCTGCGCAACGAAGGGGCCCGCCAGGTCGGCTTCGATCACTTCTACACGATGAGCCTGGCCCTGGCGGAGCAGGATGAGGGGGAACTGTTCCGGCTCCTCGATCAGCTGGATCAACGGACCCGCCCCCTGTTCGCCGCCTACAAGGCCGAGCTCGACGCGGAGCTGGCCCATCGCTTCGGGATCGATCCCCGGGAGCTGCGGCCCTGGCATTACAGCGACCCCTTCTTCCAGGAGCCTCCGGAAGTCGGCGATGGCGTGGCCCGTTTCTTCGAGGGGCGCGATCCGGTCGCCCTCTCCCGGGCTTTTTACAGCGCCATCGGGCTGGAGATCGAAGACATCCTGGCCCGGAGCGACCTTTACGAACGGGAAGGGAAGCAGCAGCACGCCTACTGCATCCACATCGACCGGAAAGGGGATGTGCGGATCCTGGCCAACCTCCAGCCCGACGCCTACTGGGCGGAGACGATGCTCCACGAGCTCGGGCACGCAGTTTACGACAAATACATCGACCGCAACCTTCCGTTCCTCCTGCGGACGCCGGCCCACATCCTCTCCACCGAGGCCATCGCCGTGCTGATGGGCCGCCTGATCCATCACCCCGCCTGGTTGCGGCGCTATCTGAACCTCGATGAAGGAACCCTTCAGGGGACGCTCCCCCAGGCCCTCCGCCGCAACCGGGCCAAGCTGCTGGTCTTCACCCGCTGGGTGCTGGTGATGGCTCACTTCGAACGGGCCCTCTATCAGAACCCCCGCCAGGACCTCAACCGCCTGTGGTGGGATCTGGTGGAGGAATTCCAGATGGTCCGCCGCCCGGAGGGACGGGATGCGCCCGACTGGGCGGCGAAGATCCATCTGAGCGTGGCCCCGGTGTATTACCATAATTATCTGCTCGGGGAGCTGGCGGCCTCCCAGCTGCTGATGACGCTGCGGGCCCGGATCGGGGAGGACGAAACCTGGATCGCCTCTCCGGAGACCGGGGCGTTCCTGATTCAGCGGTATTTCCGGCCCGGGCGGTCCGTGGACTGGAACACCCTGATGGTCTTCGCGACCGGATATCCGCTCTCGCCGGAGCCGTTCGCGCGGGATCTTCAGGCTTAGAGGGAATGAAAACTTACGCCGTTGGGCTCCCGTTCCGGGAGGCGGATGGCCTTCATCGCCCCCGGGAAGAGGCCAACCGCGTCATCCCCGAATCCGAAGAGACGACCGGTGAGCAACCTGATGGCTTCCGGGATCCCATGGCTTGCGGTGATCACGGGCATCGGCATTGGGGGGGTCCTTCTGGCGTTGACCCTGGCCCTCCTGGCGTGGCGGGAAGCGCGTTTCGCCCGGTATTTAATCCTGCGCCGCAGCGCCAGCCGCCGCGCCCGTCAATGGTTCTGGATCGCCCTCGGGCTGGCCATGGGCACCGGCCTCCTGAACGGTTTCGCCCGCACGGGATTTCCGCTGCCATTCGAGATCCCCCCGCCCGGATGGACCGGGGGGATTTTCCCTCCCTCGACCTGGACGCCTTCGCCCACGCTTTCCCCCACCGCTCCTCCCCTTATAGAGATCTCACCAACCCCTGTGGCAACGCCGACGTGGACCCCTCCGCCAACGCCCCGGCCGTCGCCATCCCCCTCGCCGACCGCGCTCCCCTATCCGCCCACCCTGCTGACGCCGATCCCGCAGGCGGTGCCCGCGCCGCCCAGCGCCCGGTTCTCCGACCTCGTGCTCACCGACGCCTGTGATGAGCGCGGGCGGCCGATCCGGATCCCGACGCCGCCGCCCGTGGTGTTCCCGACCGGCACGACCCGGATCTGCGGGCGGTTCCGGGTGGAGGACATGCCGGCGGGGGCGGCCTGGACGGTGGCCTGGTATCGGGAGGGGGAGCTGGAGGATAGCAGCACGCTGCTCTGGGATGGCCGTCCGAACCAGCCCGGTTACATCTACAACACCCGGCCCGACGGCTTCCCGCCTGGCCAGTGGGAGGTCCGCCTGTATATTGAGGATCGCCTCCAGGTTCGTGTAAGCTTCGAGGTGCGGTAGAATGGCCTTCAGAGCGAGAACGTCCGGTCATACTGCGCAATGCAGGGGCGCTTGCACACCCCAAAAGCACATGTTTCGAAAAGCTCATAAACCCGAACGGGCACCCCTTCTATCACATTCAGGCCCATCGCTCGCGCCAGATCCGCCGTGATGGGAGTGTCATGGGCCAGGTAACCCCCGGTGAGGAACTCCGCGATCCCGGCGGCCTGCTCCGGTGATACGCGCCCCTCCAGCAACCAGCGGATGAACCGTTGCACGTTTTCCAGAGCCAGACGGGCGACATCCGCGATGATCAACGTTTGATCCTGGATTGCCTCCAGAGGTTTGGTCTGGAGGAGCCGGAGAATGGAGACCGCCGGCAATCCGGCGATCTGAGGATCCACAGGGCCCAGCACGCTATAAGGCTCCATACGGATCTCATCCGCGGCCAGGGCGATGAGCGTGCCGCCGGACATCGCATAAAAGGGCACCATCACGGTAACCGGGGATGGATGACGTTTCAGGGCCATCGCGATCATTTCCGCCGCCAGCGCCAGCCCGCCCGGAGTATGCAGGATGAGATCGATCGGCTGTTCTGGCGGAGTGGTGCGAATCCGCATCAGCACGAACTCCGTATCCTCTATGGTGATGGATTCCTGAGCCCCATCTTCCCAGGGCTCCCGACGGTGGATCATGGTGATCACCCGCGTCCCCCGTTCACGTTCCAGCTCAGCGATGATCGCCTGACGGCGAGCCATCGTCGCCTGCCGCAAAGATTCTTTCCCCTCCGGGCCCATCTTGACCTCCTGTGGGATTTTGACGCCTCCCTTCTGGAGCAGGCATGCCGCTTCAGGCAGGGGGGAAAGCCCGCTCCCGACCCTCCCCATCGGAGCCCCACCCGCCAGGGAGGATGCCGGCGATAGATTCCTGGGAGAGGGCAAGGGCGGCTTGCTGATAGCCCGCCTCGATCAAAGCCCGGGCATGGCGGAAATCCCAGAATGGTAGCGCATCGGGTGGCATTAAAGCGATCCAGTGGATTCGCACTCCAGGTTGTTCCACAGACCAGCGCAGCTCGACCTCCACCTGACAACGGAGCATAAGGCTGATAGCCAGCCAGGCCAGATCCATCAGATCCCCTTTCAATGAAATTGGACGGGCCGGGAGAATCGGGAACGCGTAGATTTCCCGCGCACCCTTGGCCAGAGCAACCCGAAGGGGAAGGAAGGCGATCACCCCTCCATCGATACAGACGCTTCCATCGGAACACGTCCAGGGAGGATGATACGGTGGGATCGACGTGGTGGACATTAATGCATCCAGGATTAGATCTTCCGGGCTCTCGCCGAACAGCCGCAAAGTCCCCATGGGGAGCTCGGCGGCCGTGATGTAAAGCCGAGGCCCGGCAAGGTCCTGGAAGCGAAAGACTCCACGCGGGATGCGGGCTTCAATAAACCGGCGCAGAGGGGAATGAGAGAACAGGCTCCTCTCCCCTCGGAACAGACGCCAGAAAATCCGGGGGGAGCCCCACGGATACAGCTGGGCCTGAGCCGCGTCCTGCCACCACTGTTCTAAACCGGAGAGCATCCGGTCCTGCGGATAAGCAGCCAGGTAAGCGGCGTTAAGCGCGCCAGCGGAGGTGCCGATTACGAGATCAGGGATCACGCCTTGTTCGAGCAGCCTTCGAAGGGCGCCCACCTGCATAGCTCCCAGGTTTCCTCCCCCGCTGAGCACAAAAGCCCGCATCGCTTCCCCCCATACGCTGCTTATCGGGCTCGCTGGAACAGCGGGCTGTCCTCAAATCGCCCTCGAGCAATCCGCAGGGCTTCGATCCGCAGTGCCGTTCCATCCCCTTTATGCACCATGGGCTCCCAGCAACACCGCTGGCTCTGATGACAACGAAGCGCCCGGATCTTGGTCCAGAGAACGGCGCTGACATCAACCAGCCAGATGGAGCCCTGGCGAGCCGATCGAGTGAGGTGCACGAGCTGATAATAAAGTGGAACCCGCCAGGGCCGCAGCCCAGCCCGGGCGAGCTCCGGGTAATCTGTGGGACGTCCGGCCGCCTCAAGCGCCCGGGCCACTGCTTCTCCGACAGCGATATGATCTGGATGCCCGGTTACCCCTTCCGGATCGAAGGAGAGCACCAGCAGAGGGCGCAGCCCCCGGATGAAGCGGACCAGAAGGGCTTCCAGTTTCGCCTGATGCTCCTTCACCCCACCATCCGGCAGCTCCAGGAGGTGCACCCGCTGGATCCCCAGAACCCGAGCAGCGCAACGGAGCTCTCGTTCCCGAATCCGCCCCATCTCCGTTGGGGAGACCGGCTCCAGTAGACAGCATGAAGGAGCTTGCTCTCCTCGGGTGGCACAGATCAGGGTGACTTCAAACCCTTCCGCGACGCAACGAGCCAGGATCCCCCCGGCCAGGCACGATTCATCGTCCGGATGGGCGAAGACAGCCAGCATCCTCCTGAGCTTTTGAGCGTGCATATTGGAACCCCTTATGGGCGAGGGCCTCTTAGGTTCGGGAAACTGCTGAAGGCGGCTTCCTCGCTCTCAAACAGGAGGCGGTGGGGGGACACGCTGCGTGTCCCCCCACGGGGATCTGCCAGCTCCTCCCTGCGCCCCTAAGGGCGCCTGGAGCCCTGGCAACAGCGGGCCACCGGCCGCAACATCCAGCGACCCAGGGTTACCCATGTCTGTCCAGCCATGGCGACCTCCTTTCATTAGGGATGGGAAGGCCCCATCTGGGCCATCAGCTTCTGCACGAACGCGCGGGCCGTCGGGGAGAGCTCGTTGATAAGGGTATGGATCAACGACATCTCCTGCTGCACCGCTGTCGGGCCCTTCTCCTGCAGGATGGCCATATGGGTCTGGAGCAACCGCATCCGCTTGTCCTCCGGGAACCCTGCCAGGATCTCCAGGCGGGTCCGGAGGAGCCGCCGGCGCTCTTCCTCGGGCAGGCCCATCATGGCGTCGATCATCTCGGCCATGCTGCGGCGGCGCTCGGCCTCGCTCATCTCGGCAAACAGCTCCAGCCGCGCGGCCATCATGGTCCGGCGCTGCTCCTCCGGGAGAGCGGCCAATGCCTTCACCATCTCCTGGATCGCGCTCATCGGGAACCTCCTTTCTTGAAGCATTATGGAAATAGCCTGATCCATCCCAGCCAAGCACAGATCAGGATTATCAGGATCAGCCCTTTGGGCCCGATGTGAAGAACCCCAAGAGCCACACATAGCGCCAGCACCAGCAAGATGTTGTAGAACCTGGGGTCGCTTAACCGATCCATCCCAGCCAACCTGTGAGGCTCCGCAGATGAGCGGAAGCCGAGATCAACGAAGCGAAGAATCCAATGGGCACTGCCATCGCCATGTGCGCCAGGAAGGGCACGATGGGGAACCACCATGGGAAGCGGATCAACGGCATCATGGGCGGCATCAGCACCATCATGGCCAGCCAGACGAAAGCCCCCCACAGGAACGCGAGGGCCCATGTTCCATGCCCGAAGAGCAGCGTATATGTGATCCCGAAGGTCGCCCCAATCAGGAAGTGCCATAGATAGCCCACCAGGCGAACTTTCCAGACCGGAAGCCGGGCTTCTTTCAGGGTTTCCGGGAAGGCCGCTGCGGCGAGTCGCCGGAATAGGGCCATCTCGATCCTCGGGAGCCCGCGAGGTTGCCCATAGACCGGTGAATCGCTGACCCCCGTCATCGCCCGATCCATGGCCCTCATCACCGCGGACCGCACCTCTGGGGAGAGCTCAGCCAGCACGCCCATCTGAGCGATCAGGAAAGCCTGGCGCCGGGGTTCCGGCAGACGCATTAGCCCCCCCTGCATCGCCCCCACCACGGCCACTCGCATCGGCTCCGGCAGGCGGCTCAGGGCCTCCAGGCGAGCCCGCAGGGCTGCCCGCTGGGCCTCCGGGGGCAAGGCAGCGAGATGGGCAACCATCTGGGCCATCATCTGGCGCTGGAACCGCGGAGCCTGTCCCAGGGCGATCAGGCCAAACATGCTCGGCATATCCATGGGAAACGCCCCCAGAGCGACTCCGATCAGCCTGACCACATCCAGGGCCGCTGTGGCCACAAGCCCCCCGATGGCCCCCCACGCCACCAGCTCGCTGAGGGGATCCCCCACCGCCGCCGCGGAAAGGATGCCGATCAGGAAGGCCCCGAGGGACGGCAGCCCCCATAGGCCAAAAAGGCGCCGGGCCGGGATCCCCAGGATCCGATCGATCACCAGGGATCCCACTGGCGCGGCCAGGCTCAGGAAAACGAGAGCCCATCGGAGCCCTTCACCCATCTCTGCCTCCTCAACCCCAGGATTCCGGCGCACGCTCCGCAGAGGTCCTCGTGCGGCGCTCGCCGATATAAGCGAGCATGGCTACGCTCAGGACATACAGGGTGGTGGCGATAAAGCTGGCGCTCAGAGACCCCAGCCAGGAGGTTGGGATGCCTATACAGATCCCTACACCACCCATGGCGGCGACGATGGCCATCCCGTTCAGCGCCACACTGGAAGGCAAGGGGGCCGGGATCCGTCCTGGCATATAGGACCGCGAGATCCCGGCTAACAGCCCAAAAGCCCCCACAGCGCCGAGCAGGAAAGCCAGCCCATCCCTCCAGGTCATACCTTGGTAATGCTCACGTGCCATCGCCCACACAACCCCCATGGTCACGGTGTAACCGTAAGGAAGCGCCAGCGTTCCTACCACGTAAGCCAACGCATCTTGTGGCTTCATCGTCCTATTCTCCGGCCATAAGAGCATCCATAGTTCGCATCAGGGTGATCCGCTGGGGCTCTGGCAACACGGCCATCGCCTCCATCCGGGCGACCGCCATCGTCACCCGAACCGGCTCTGGTTGCTCCCGGAGTGCCTCCAGCATGGCCCTCATGAGATCGCGGCGTGAAGCCTCCGGCATCTCCGCCAGGGCGCTCATTATCCGAACGAGGATCCGCCGCCGATCCTCCACCTCCATGGCGGGCAGCACGATCGCCGCCATCTGTTGCACCAGGGCCATTCGCTGGTTGATCTGACCCAGCACCCGGAAGGGGATCAAAACGATGAGCCCCCACAGGATGAAAGGCCCGCCGATCCCCCAGAGGCCAGCCCAGTTGCCCGGATGACGAAGTCCCCCTACCCCTCGCTGCAGATGCATGGGATCCAGATGGAGTATGGACATCAAGCCATAGAACATCGGCACGAGCCCAATAACCAGCAAGATCTGCTTTACGGCCGTCTGGCCGGGTTGCTCCCTGATGAACGGATCGCCAATGCCATACTTCTTGTAAGCCCCGCGAACGAAGATGATCCAGGCTGCACCGGCCAGCAGGATGAGCAGCGCGGGCCGGAAATGGGGATGATCGGTGCTGATGGGGACGGTGAAGGGAACTGTGCCCAGGAAGGCATTGTGGAATCCATAGCCGATCCCCAGAGCCGAGAGGACCAGGGCGGATTCCCGAAGGAGGATGCTTCCCCACCCCTGACCCCAGCGCCCAGTCAACCGCCCCAGCCGCATCACAAGCTTCAACATCCCCCGGATAGGGATCATAGGGATGAACCCGGCCAGCATTGCGAACAGGATGGCCCACCAGTTCCATTTGGGGATCGGCCAGGGGACGCCCATCGGGGGGGAGCCGATGATGTAGCGCATGCCCAGCACGATGGCGATGATCCCACAACACAGCAGACGCCCGTCTCCAAAGAGCAGATCAGGCCGGAAGAACATCCGAATGGGCTTTGCAATGGCAGCACGCAGGCTGGGAATGATTGCGAACACCGTCAGATCGATGGGCAAACCGAACCAGACGGCGGATTTGACCGAGAAGGGAAGATCCGATTGTAAAACGAAGCCGGCCAATGGGATATAGGCCATACTGAGCACACCAAGGATAAACCATGGGGTGCGATAAGAGAGATACCTGCGGCCCAGACGCCGTCCCACCGGCCAGAGCATGATCAGGGTCACCGTTCCCCAAACCCCAACGGCGAAAGCCCAATCCCATCCCCCCAGGATGAAACCGATGAGCAGGGCCAGCCAGAAGCCTGTCAGAACCGGAAGGATCTCCTCCTCGAAGCCGACCAAGACGGGAAGCTCCGAGGGAAGTCGGAGTAGCCTCCTGAGCGCCATTTATCCCCATCCCCCGGATATGGATATAACGATACGAACAACCCCTTCTTAGCTTCGGCAGGTAGAGGGGTTCCGCTCCGAATCTCCAGCAAGGATCACTGGGGCGGCAATGGGGTAACCCCCCTCAAAATATCGCGGCCGGCTCTTGCTGCTAAGGGATCTCCTCCAAGAGCTTGCGAACGCGAGGAAGATAGACGATGAGACGGCGGCCGCGACCGCCCAGCACGCCCTGGCGACGCAACTGATTGATCCACCAGGAGACGGTCGCCCGATTTAAACCGGCCATGTTCGCCAGATCCTCCTGGGTGATGCACGCTGGAAGCACAAAGCATTCCTCCATCTCTGGCGAGACTTCGCTTATCGAGGATGCCAGGTTTAGGAGTGTGACGAGCAGGCGCCTCTGAGCGCTGGCATGGATCATCCCTTCCAGCCGATCGATCGCCATACAATAAGCGCGACAGATCTCCTGCATCAATCGCACCCCGAAGGCCGGAATGGAGCTGATCAGAGCCAGCAGATCCGCCTCGGTCAGCACCCCAACCACCACATCCTCCATGGCCTGAGCGGCCGTCCGCCGGCGCCGGGGGCCCGGCTGGAAGAACTGCCCAAACAGCGTGCCGGCCCCCACGATCTCCAGAACCTGCTCCTTCCCCTCCAGCGTGACGGCGGTGATCCTCACCAGCCCCTGATAAAGCAAATACAGGCGATCTGCCGGATCGTCCGGGGTATAAATAAAGGTGCCCCGGGGATAGCGGGCTAACCGAACCTGAGCATGGATCCGTGAGCGTTCCCGCTCGCTCAGGCCCTCCAGGATTGGACTCGCCCGGAGATGCCAGAATCGCTCCATCCCCACCCTGCCTCCAGCTGCATCTAAACTTTAGACCCTCCGGCTTGCCCTGTCTGTTGCCCAGACAACAACGGGAGTTTGGTCGAATTTCCGCCAGGGATGAATCCTGGGCTGTTCCTCAGGCCGCGAAGGGAGGAGAAAAACCGCTTCGGGGAGCTTTATGGAAAATTCAGGACCAAGAGAAAAGAGGTGAAGCGATGATCATCCTCGCACCGCTATGCGACGGGGCCTTATGGAGGGCCGGGCACGGCCACCGCCGCCACCGCACCCGGCCCCAAAAGCCTCCTTATCCGGAGCGCACCGCGCAGCACGAATCATCGGCGGGGATCCCCGCGGCGGCCTCCTCCGCCTCCGCCCGAAGGACCGGCGGGAGATCTGCCGCCATCGCCAGCCCCCTGCGCAACACCGCCTGGACGTGATCCCCGCAGCAGCGCCCGGAGGGATTCCGGATATGACACTCGGTGCCGGTGCGGGCCTTCGTGTAGGCCTGGATGTCCTTGATGGAATCGCAGCAGCGCTTGACCACGATCTCATAGAGGATCGTCTGTTCATCCACGCCCTTGCAGTAGCAGACCGGGATCGGGGCCTCCAGACGCTTGATCCCCACCGGAACCTGCAGATCCTCCAGGGCGAAATAAAGGCCTTCGCCGTTGTGGAAGTAGACTATGGGGCAGGTCGGGGTCTCACAGAAGTGATAGCCGGAATCGCGGATCTTGTCGAAATGCCAGCCCCGGATCATCCGCTCCAGGGTCCAGCGCCGGATGCGGAAGGGGAACCGCCCGCCGCACACCGGACACAGGTCCTCCGCCTGCTGCGGATCCTGGGCTGCGAGGGCCGCCACCTTCGGATCGACCGGCAACAGCCGGCCGGAGACGGTGGTGAGATAGGTCATGGGCCACCTCCTGTAGGAAGCTGGGGAAAGGCTCTCCCGCCTGGCAAAGAAAGAACGCTCGGGGGGAGCAGGCCGCGTGGCTTCATGTTCCGGAGGATTCCTCGAGGAACAGCTCCAGCGCTGTGGTGATGGCCACGCAGTTCCGAATGGTCCGCGCCACCGGGCAGTAATCGACATGGAACCCGTGGACCCGACGGGCGATCTCAACCTGAGAGGGAGCGATCCGCAGATAGTAAGTGACATGGATTCGCCGCAGGACCAGGACATGGTTCTCCTTCTCGATCTCACCCACCGCCTCCGCGGTGAGCCGACCTTCCCCTGCTGGGATCCCGCGCGCTTCCAGCGCGCCCCCAAAGGTTCCGGTGAGTCATCCTGCTGCCGCCGCCACCAGGTAGTCCAGAGTGGTGGCATGGGGCTCATAGAGGTGAGGGTCCACCCCATAATGCTGGGCAACTTCAGAATGGACCCCAAACAGGATGGGCTGGGGCTCCACCGGAAGGAAAGCCCGCCGGAGTGGGCCTTTCAGCCGCTCGACCCGCACATAGGAACGATATACCACCGCCTCGCCCATGGCAACCTCCGTTCAAAATAAGGTCCGACTCCAATAGTAAATCAAATACAGGCCCGCTCCCAGCAACAGCAGGTTCCCCCCCGTCTCCAGGGCGGCCGCCATCGCCCGGAGGCGGCGCGTCAGTGCGCTCCCCACAACGGCCAGGGCCAGAGCCAGAGCGACCAGCACCCCGCCCATCCCCAGCCCGTAGAAAAGGATCAGGAACAACGCCTCCGCCCCGCTTCGACGGGAGAGGGAGAACCCCACCAGAGCCAGGAAGAGGGGAAGGGTGCATCCCAGGGAGGCTGTCCCATAGGCGAGCCCGAAGCCCACCCATGCCCATCGGGATGGGCGTTCCTCAGGACGCCAGTCTATGGGAAGCCGGGGGATCGGCCAGGGACGCCCCCGCCATCGGGAAAGGGCCAGGAGGACCAGGAGCCCGCCGATCCCCAAACCGAAAAGGGGGAACCAGCGGGTGAGGGCTCTCAGCCCCAGGGCCAGGGCGATCCCGGCCACCACGAACAGGCCGGTGCAGCCCGCCGCCATGCCCAGCCCGATCGAGAAGGCCTCCCCCAGGGGAATTCGTCCCCGCGTGCGGGCCATCGCATACCCCAGATAGGCCGGCAGCATGGCCAGGCCGCACGGATTCACGGTCGCCATCATCCCGGTCACCAGCGCATAAAGGGCGAGGGGAAGATCCATAGGGAAGTCTCCTGAAGCTCAGCGGGAGATCCGCGGGAGCACCCGGGCGATCTGCGCCGCGAGGGTTTCATATGACGTGGGCACCTCATCCCGATAGGCCACCCGGCCATCCGGCCCGATGATCACCGTGGTGTCCAGACGGGTCACCCGATAGGCCAGCACCACCTGGTTGTCCCGATCGAAGCCCCAGAGATAATCCGGGTTCCCCGCGGCTTCCCGGAAGGCCGCCAGGGCCTCCGGCGTGCTGGTAGGATCCACATCCAGGGCGAGGATCGCCACCCGGTCCCCCAGCTCCTGATGCAGACGGGCCAGGGCCCGGGCTTCCGGAAGGCACGTCCCGCACCAGTAGGCCATGAAGAACAGGACCACGGGCCGGCCCTGGCGCAGGGCCTGCGAAAGCGTGAAGGTTCCCCCATCCAGCGTGGGAACGGTGAAATCGGGAGCCGCCGGCGGGGACGAGCGCTGACAGGCGACGGCGAGGATTGCAAGGGCCAGGAGGAGGCCGCGGATTGCCGGATGGCGCCTCATGGGTTCACCTCCAATCCGTGCAGAGCGAAGAGCACCGGGAGGTCCTCCGCCGACAGGACCTGAGGATCTTAGTCCACGACCATGCGCCCGCCCTCGAGCCGAACGTCCAGGATCCCCGGGAATCCCCTCAACCGCTCCAGGATCTCGGGAAGCGGACGGGGCGGGCAACAGGGGGATGGGACGGTTCGAAAGGCGGTGTAAATCTGGCGCGCCCCCTTTCCAGGGGCGGCGACCCCAGCCGGCGCGGCCGTGGGAGGGAGGGGGAGGACATCCGACCCTCGTTCCGTCGCTGGGATCGGCGACGGTGGGGGAGACGACTCCCCCTGCGAAAAAGCCTCTGGAGCCCCCTCCGGCAGGCCCGCTGGGGAGGGGGGCGTCGTGCAGGCAACGGCGAGCAGAAGGACAGCGGCCAGCGAAAGGGTTCGCCCTTTTCGGATCATCGCTCATCGCCTCCGATGGGGAGAAGTCCGCGCCGGCGGGCATGCCGCGCCCGGAGCCCTCTTCGGATCCCCAGATCCCATGAACGCCAGGGCCAGACCGCCCAGGAAAAGAAGGATAGCGGCGGCCGCCAGGACCTCCAGATGGCTGGACAGATACGTCCCCAGGGCGGTCCCGGCCAGCAGACTGAGAAGCAGAGGCGCCGTCACCGGCAGATGGCAGGGACAGGTCACCAGCGCCAGAGCCAGCCCGATGGCCCTGCGAATGCGCTCCAGCATAGGAGCCTCTCCTCCCCTCAACAGCAACCCCCTCCCCCGGATTCCCCCGGGCCCTTCAGAGCCCGCCACAGCCGCCGCCAGAACCCGGGATGCGTGTGAGGATAGCGCGCTGCATGCCATGGATGACAGAACGCCTTCCCATGGGCGAAGACAGGGGTCCCCTCGATCAGGGCCCCGCACTCCGCGCAGCGAAGCGCCGTTTTCCCGGCTTTCCGATCGGTTCCGGCCTCTCGCTCCATCCTCCATCTCCTTTTCCTGAGTCAGGGGAAAGCCCGCGGCGACCTCATCCGCGCCGAACAGATCGTCCGCTGGATTCCACGCCGATCCTCCAGCGGAATCGATCAGCCAGCGGAGGGCTGGAGCCCATCAGCTCGCCGCAGGAAGAGATCCCCGCTTCGGATTCCGGGCAGAGCGCTTCGATGATCCGCCCCGCCAGCGGCCCGGGGTCCGGCCGTCGGATCTCCTGGCGGATCCACCGATCCTGCCCGATCTGGAAGGAGAAGGGTTCCCACAGGCTGTCGATCTGGAAGCCCCCCGGATCGGTCGAAGCCGGGGAAGCGTCAGCGAGCCCAGGGGGGCGATCCGCTGGAGCGCCAGGTCCTCCCGCCGGAGGATCCATCCCTCCAGGACCTCCCCCCGATAGCCGAGCGCCAGGCCCCACGTTCCCTCGGGAGCGATCGCCGTGAGGACCAGCGTTCCATCAAACGGCAGCGGCCGGATGGCCCGGGCCGTGAGGGCGGGGAGAGACCAGGCCTCCAGCCTTCGGTTCCAGGCGATCCAGAGCTCCCGGCCGTCTGGAGCGAACGCGATCCCGGGAACCTCCCTCCTGCCCGGCGCGGGATCCCAGCGCCGGAGGATCACCCCCTGAACGGGGTCGAACATGAGGACCCGGCCTTTGAGCGTGACGCCCGCAGCAACCTGCCCATCCGGCGCGATCGCCAGGGCGATGACCGTGTCCGAAGGTTCGATGCGGAGCAGGTGCCGCTTCCCCAGCTCCGGAGAATAGACCCACACGGCATCGCCTCCCACCAGCGCCCAGCGGCCATCGGGCGTCATCGCCAGCGGAGGAGGCAGGCAACACCCAGGAGTTCCCATCCGGATGTGAGCCCGCACTCGCCCGGAACGGCCCTCCACCGCCAGGGCATCGATGATTCCGTCCCGCTGGAACGCCAGCCAGATCCACTCCCCCTGGGGGGCCACGACGGCCGAGGCCAGCGCCGGGCGGAAAATCAGGGTCCACCCGTCCGGCTCCGGGGCGAGCCAGAAGGATGAAAGCGGGTTTCGGGAAGGGATGGCCAGCACCAGAGCGAGGACGGGGATAGGGATCAGAGATCGGGCCCGGGTACGGCGACGCAGCAACCGATCCCTCCTTCCCATCGCAGATAGGGCATGATCCGCTGCGCCAGCTGGAAGGCCTCTGGAAGCGAGAGCAACGCCAGGACCGGATCCCAGAGACCTGGCTGGAACAGGGCCGGCGAGGCGAGAAAAACCGTCCGCTGGCAGAACGCCGCCCGGATGCCCGCGCCGGGCCCGGGAGCCGCCAGAACCAGGACGGATTCCGCGGGCTCGATCTCCCGAATCCCCGCCGGGGAAATGGTGAAACCGATGGGCTGTCCGGTCCGCGCGCACGAGGCCTCCACACGGGCTTCCTGCGCCAGGCAGAGCGGGAAGAGCAGCGTGTCCAGCGCACACCAGGTCCAGAGGGATCGCCCCTCCCACGCTATACGGAATGGCGTAGGGCGGAGGGTGAGCCCCCAGCCGATCAGCCGCCCGGCCTCATCCCATTCGACCGCCGGGTCTTCCTCCAGGGCCGCGCGGACGGTCTTCACGGGCCATCCGACCGCCTCCGCCAAGCGCTCAGGAGGGACTGGCTCCCCTCGGGCGAGCAGGCGCAATGCCGCCTCAAACAGCTGCCCGCGGTCCAGCGCCCATCCACGGCCGCTCAGCTCCAT
>BEHY01000016.1 GCA_002898735.1 Candidatus Thermoflexus japonica | reverse complement strand
GCTGGGCGCCCAGCGGAAACGCCAGGGGGCTATCCGGTACTGGGATCTGAAACCCGATTTCCGCCCCGGAGAGATCATTGAGCTATGACCAGCGAGGAAGATGCGCGAAGGGCCCTGGAGGAAGCCCGATGGGTGCCGGAACGTTGCACCGGGGCCCTATCGTGAACAAGGACCTCCCTCGATGATGCCGGTGGATCCGATGACGGAGCCCATGCCCATCGTGGGGTTCTTCGATTCCGGCGTGGGAGGGCTGGCGGTATGGCGGGAATTCGTCCGCCTGGCCCCGGACGCTCCCACGCTGTATGTGGCCGATCAGATTCACGTTCCCTACGGACCTCGATCCCCCGAAGAGATCCGACGTTTCGCCGGGGCGATCACCCGTTTCCTGCTGAGCCAGGGAGCCCGCCTGATCGTGGTGGCCAGCCATACCATCTCGGCCGCGGCCCTCTGGCCGCTCCGGGAAACCTTCCCGGGAGTCCCTTTCGTGGGCATTGAGCCCGCGGTGAAGCCCGCCGTCGCGCAAACCCGAACCGGGGTGATCGGCGTGCTGGGAACCTTCGGCACGCTGAACGGTCCCCTCATGGCCCGCGTCGTGGAACGGTTCGCCCGGGAGGTCCGGGTGGTCCCTCGGGTTTGCAGCGGATGGGTGGAGCAGGTAGAGGAAGGCCTTCTGGAAGGAACGGCGGCCGAGGCGCGGGTTCGTCATCATCTGGAGCCGGTTCTCCAGGCAGGCGCCGACGTGCTGGTGCTGGCCTGCACCCACTACACGTTCCTCGCCCCATTGATCCGCCGTCTGATCGGCCCGGAGATCGCCCTGATCGACCCCGCTCCGGCCGTGGCCCGCCGGGCGGCGGAAATCTGGCAGGCCGATATCCGGGAGGCCGGAGGGGAGATCCACGCAGGGACCCACCCTCACCGCTTCCTCACCACGGGCGACCCGGCGCATTTCCAGGAGCAGCTTCGCCGATTGATCGGCCGGGATGGCCCGGTGGAACGCCTCCGGTGGGATCCCCATGGGATGCTTCGAACCGCCTGAGGCCTGCCCCACCGAACCCAGAGAAGATATTTTCCGCGCCGATGGGCATGCCGAAGGCGCTCCCGTCTGCCTGGAAACCAGTGAGCGGATGAACGCAGGAGGATCCGGTGGAGACCCATATCCCGGCTTTTGCCTTGCTCCTGGCGTTGTTGATCGTCGCGGCGAAGGCGGGCGCATGGCTGAGCCTGCGCCTGCACCAGCCGGCCATCCTGGGGGAGCTGATCGCCGGCCTGATCCTGGGGCCCAGCCTGTTCAACATCTTCTCCTGGCCGCTTTTCCATCACCAGGAATTCCAGGGGATGGTCATCGTCCTCGGGGAATTGGGGGTGATCCTCCTGATGGGTATGGCCGGGATGGAGATCGAACTGGAGGAGTTCCTGAAAGCGCGGCGGGTCGCCCTGCTGGCCGGGACCGCCGGGGTCATCACGCCGCTCCTGCTCGGCACCCTCATTGCTTATCCCTTTCATCGCGATCTGCCCACCTCCATTTATGTCGGTCTGGTCCTCAGCGCCACCAGCGTCAGCATCTCGGCGCAGACCTTGCTGGAGCTGGGCCGCCTTCGATCGCCGGAAGGGATCGCCCTCTTAGGGGCCGCCGTGGTCGATGATATCCTGGCGCTGCTGGCCCTGGCCGTGTTCACCGGGGTGGTGAACCCGGGAGGCGGAGCGGGGGGCGGGGCGGAAGGGGTGCTGCTCGCCATAGCCCGCATGATGCTTTTCCTGATCCTGGCCTTCCTCCTGGCCCGAGCGGTGCTCCCCCGGATGGCCACATGGGTTCAGAACCAGCCGGTCAGCGAGGGCCTGATCGCCCTGACCTTTGTGGCCATCCTGGCCCTGGCCGGGGCGGCGGAGGAGCTGGGCGGGCTGGCGGCGATCACGGGGGCTTTCCTGGCCGGGTTGGGCCTGGGCAGCCATCCGGCCCGCCACACGATCTTCGAACGCCTGCGGCCGGCCGCGTATGGGTTCTTCGTGCCCCTCTTTCTGGTGGGGGTGGGCCTGCGGGCGGATCTGCGCACGATGTCTCTGGAAGGAGCGCTGTTCACGCTGACTCTGATCGTGGTCGCGGTTCTATCCAAAATCATCGGCTGCGGCGCGGGCGCCTGGCTGGGAGGGTTCCGTCCTCTCCAGGCGTGGCGTCTGGGATTGGGGATGATCTCCCGAGGGGAAGTCGGCCTGATCCTGGCCTCCCTGGGCCTTTCGGCGGGCTTCCTCCAACCCTATGAATTCGTGGCCGTGGTCGCCATGGTGGTGGCCACCACGCTGATCACCCCGATCCTGTTACGATGGGCTTTCAGTATATGAGGAACAGGAGGCAGGCCTCACATCTACGTCCGGGAGGTTCGGATGCCAAAATGCGTTGTGGTCGTGATCCCGAATCTGGAGAAGGTCCACGAGGTGCTTCGCGCCTGGGAGGCTTTGGGCGTTCCCGGCGTGACGATGATCGATACCATCGGGATGGCCTCTCTGCGCCAGTGGGTGGGGCGGGAGGATCTGCCGCTGGTCCCTTCCCTGCGCTCCATCCTGGAGAGCGCCGAGACCGCCTTCCATCATCGCACGCTGTTCTCGGTGGTCCCTGATACCTTCGATCTGGAGCGGCTGATTCGAGAGACCGAGGAGATCCTGGGCCCCTTCGATCAGCCGGATACCGGTTTCCTCTTCGTGCTGCCGGTTCTGGAAGTTCGTGGCCTGCGACAGCCATGAGCGCCCTTCGGGTGCAGGAAATCCGCGAACAGGGATTCCCGGCATTGCGGCTGGAGAACGGCCCCCTGGCGCTGACCCTCGTCCCGGACCTGGGGGGGAAGATCGCCGCGTGGGAGGATCGGCGCCGGGGCCTTTCCTGGCTGTGGCGGAATCCTGATCTCCCGTGGCGACTTCCCCACGATGGGGCCCGCTATGTCCAGGAATTCGATCTCGGCGGTTGGGATGAATGCCTCCCGGCGATCGCCCCCGGGGTTTACCCCGCAGACCCCTGGGCAGGCGTTCCGATCCCGGATCACGGGGAGCTCTGGTTCCAGTCGTGGAAGATCCAGATCGGGATCGAAGAAGGGGAGCGCCTCATCGTCACCGGTGTTGTGGAGGGCCGCTCCTTCCCCTATTGCTTCGAGCGCACCCTGATCCTGGAAGCGGGCCGCCCGACCGTCCGCATCCGTTATCGCCTGCGAAACGATGCGGAGCATACGTTCTATTTCCTCTGGGCGGCCCACCCGCTCTTCCCCCTGCTGCCCGGGACGCGCCTGCGGGTTCCGGGGCCGGCGACGGCGCGGGTCGCTGTAGCCATCGGGGTGGCTCCCCGGGCGATGGTTTTCCCATGGCCTCAGCTTCCTGTGGAAGGAGGTTTTCTGGACCTCGAGGAGCCGGATCCAGCAGGCGGATGGGCGTTGAAGCTCTTCCTCCAGCCTGCCGCTTCCTGGGCGCGCCTGATCCATCCCACCGGCGCGTGGTGGGAGATGGGCTGGCGGGGGCCAATCACCCATCTCGGCCTGTGGATCAACGCCGGGGGATGGTCGGGCGCGAACACACCCCCCTATCAGAACCTGGCCCTGGAGCCCGCCATCGGGGCGCCCGATGATTTGAGCGAGGCGATGCGGGAATGGGGCTTCTTCGGCCTGCTGCCCCCCCTTCAGGAGATGGAGTGGTCCCTCCAGGTGACCGTGGGATAACCGAATCCGGGCCTTGCGCAGCGGAACTCCAGTTCGGAATTGGCGCTTCCCTTTATGGCTGCACCACGACGGGGGTTCCGATATCCGCCCACTGGTAGAGCTGCTCCGCGATCGGCGTCGGCAGGTTCACGCATCCGTGGCTCATCGGCCGGCCGAAGTTGTTATGCCAGTAGGTTCCATGGAGGGCATAGCCCTGGTAGAAATACATCACATAAGGAACATTGGGCAGCCGATAGCCCGGGCCGGTCATCGCCTGGGCGCGCAGCTTGAGATAGATCCGAAAGGTTCCGATCACGGTGGGCGTGCGGGGCCGCCCGGTGGAAACCTTCGTCCGCAGCACTATGGTTTCCCCTTCATAGGCCATCAGCTCCTGATCGCTGAGATCCACCAGGATCCACCGGCCCGGAAACGGCGGCCCGGACAGCGGAGTGGGCGAGGCCAGGGGACGCGGACGGGACGCCGCGGTAGCGGTCGGGCGGGGGGTCGGCGGGGGAGTCACCCCCTGCGCTGGGGTGGGCGGGGGGTTCGGCGGAAGGGTTGGATGAGGGGAGGGGGTTGGGGAAGGCGCTGAAATGGGGGAAGGCCCGGTCGCCGCCGGAGCGCCCCCCTCGGGGCGCATCGCGGCGATGGGATCGTTCGGATCACGCCTTCGGAGATCCCCGGCGGCATCCGGGGTGGGATCCAGCGCGATGGTCCCGGCCGGAGGAAGCTCTCCTTCCCCCGGCAGCGCCCACGGATCGACGGCGCCGAGCCCCCAGGCGATGAGGAACAGGGCGATCAGCGTGAGCAGCCCGTAGAGGAATCCGATCCGGACCCCCCATCCGGGCCAGCGGGTGGGGAGACGCCCCCGGGCGTTGGGGAAGCGTCTTCGAACCCGCCGCACCACCGCACGGATGAATGGAGATGTGGGGGCTGCCGCATACGCCCGGGCGGCCCACCACATGGCTTCCTCCGGGGAAGCCGCCCGAAGCGCCCGCTGGGCCCATCGAAGGGCCTGCTCCTCCACCGATCGCGATGAAACGCCCATCCCTCTCTCCTTGATCCAGGCTTCTGGGGACAGACCGGCCTCGCGGGATCTTCCTATCGGGCCAGGCGCACTTCCACCTCCCATCCGGTCCATCCGCCCGGGCCATGGGGAAGCTGGCACGGCTGGGCGGTCACCTCCGCCAACACCGGTCCCGGCCCCTCGATCCCGAGGCGATAAGTCCCCTGGGGTTCCATCCGGACATCGGCGTAGCCATCCCCCATCCCGGGCTTCAATCCGGTCAGCAGCGTTTCCGTCCCCCGCGGGCCGCTCACCCAGATGCGCACGCCGGATCGCTCCTTCCCATCCGGGTCGAAAACTCGAATCCGCAACAGCGGCGAGCTCTCACACAGGGGGCGTTGCTCCGCCGTGGGCACCTCCGATCGTGTGGGGGTGACGGTGGGGATCTCCACCGAAGTCGGAGCCGGCTCCCGCGTGGGAGTCGGGATCGGAGCAGGAGAGGGAAGAGGCGTTGGGGTCGCGGTCGGAGGGGCCGTCGGGGTGGGGATCAGCGTCGGCGAAGGCGGCATGCGGGTGGGAACTGGCGTGGCCAGGATCACCACCAGGGCCGGGGAGTGGGCCCCCAGCGCCTGGGCCGCCCGGGCCAGGTCCTGAACAACCCCGGAGGGCCAGTTCTCCAGGAGCCCTCGTTCGGCGAGGGCGGCTAACCGTTCCGGAAGATCCGGCAGGGCCAGCGCCTCCAGCCGTCGCCGTAACGCTGCGGGATCCCTCTCCACGGCATCCGCCCGGGCCGCGAGCACAATCCAGAGCTCCTGATACGGGAGGGCCAGCTCCGCCGGGGAGGACCCCCCGGGGGGCGGCGGGAACACCTCCCATGCCAGGTAAAGACCTCCGATCAGGCCGGGGAGCAGGCCCACCAGGAAGGCGATCCCCCGCTGACCTCTCATGGCGGACCTCCTGACGATTCGGAGGCGGAAGAGGCGCCCAGAGCGCGGAGCAGGTCCGCGATGGCCGTGCGGGCCGCGGGGGAAAGAGGCGCCGGCGACCGCTCCGGGAGCTGTTGCAGGACCATAATGGGATCCCCCAGCAGGGCGAGCCGGGCCCGGGCGAGGGCCAGATCCCGATCCCGGGCGTAGGCCATGGCGACCATCCGCACATACTCGGACTGCCAGTCCGGATGGAGCTCCGCGGGCGCCACATCGATATAACGCACGGGCCAGACGTATCGCCCGAGGAGGAACCCGATCCCTGCGCCGATCAGAAGCCCCAATCCGATCATCCCGATCACAGCCTTCCATCCGCGCATCCGTGCTCCTTTCAGACCCCCCTGCGCACGATTCGGTTCCCCTCTATGAGATCCTCCAGCCATCGAAGCGCCCGGCCCAGATCCCCCTGATCCCTCCGGAACCATCCACCCCCACCCTCGCGAACCCAGAACGTTCGCATCCCGACCTGTCGGGCCGGCTCGATGTCCTGCTTCCGGTCATTGCCGATCATCCCGCAGGCCCTCGGGTCCACCTGCAGGTGGCCCGCCACCTCCAGGTAATATTCGGGCCACGGCTTGGTGAAGCACATATTCTCCATCGTGGTGATCCAGTCGAACGGGATATCCCCCAGGCCAGCCCATTCCAGGCGCTGGCGGATCGCGACCTCGGGGAAGACCGGATTCGTCGCCACGGCGATGCGCAGGCCCCGCGCCCGCGCTCGCTCCACCAGGAGCCGGGCCTCAACCCGGGGCTCGGTGAGAACACGCAAGGAGGGGAAGACCTCCACGTAAAAGCGTTCGAAGAGCGGAACCCAGAAATCCCTGGATCGCCCCGTCTCCCGCTCAAAAGCCTCCATAAAGCGCTCCCACACCGTGCGCCGGGGATCCGGCTGGCGGATCGCCTCCCGCACCGCGCTCAGGAGAGCGGCGAGGAACCCCTCTGGCGGATCATAGGGCGCCACGAACGCCTGGAGGCGATCGAAGTAGACCGACATAAAGCGATCCATCTCATTGCTCAGCAGCGTGCCGTCCAGGTCGAACAGAATGGCGCGGATCATTCCGAAGGACGCTCCGCCTCCAGAGGAGGAAGCCGATGCCGATGACACTCTCCGCAACCGATCTCCGGGCGCGGAACCTCCACCAGGCGGAGGGCGCAAACCGCATAGATGCGCACCTGTTCCCGCAGGCCCCACCACGTCTTCACCACCCGGGCCTCCAGCGCCAGATGCGGACAGGCATTCGCGCGGACGACCCCGGGGACCGAACAGGTGGCGCAGAGATAAGGTTTCCAGGTCCCTCCGCCGGGGGTTCGCTCGATCAAACGGCAGGCCTGAGTCTGCCGCCCCCGGTGGTAATCCTCATAGTAAAAAGGGCATTCTGCTCCATAAGGCGTGCGCACGATTTTTCCTCCGTTAACTCGATTATAAATGGGATCGGCACGCTGGAGCTCCCATCCACCCGGCGGCATCGTCTCTCCCCGGAAGTTTGGCCTCTTTCAGGGCGAATGGGGAGCTCCCGGAGCCCGCACCGGGCAAGCGTTACGCGAGCGCCTCCTCCGAGCGTTCCTTGACATTTTCGATCACCATTGCTATAAAAAATATAAAGCTTCGATAAACGAACGTTTGCTTGATCAAAGCGCGGAGGATCTGTCCGGCCAGGCATGGGGGCTCTGGACATCCGCCAGGGCCTCCCGGAATACGGGAACATTCCCGCTGGATGGAACAGCGGGTGATCACCTGGAGAGGAGGGGCCCTATGAACCGTTCTGCATGGCTGGCGACCGCCGTGATCGTCGTCCTGCTGGCCGCATGTGCCGCTCCCGCGCCAACCCCGTCGCCCACACCCACTTCAGCACCTGCCCCCGCTGCTCCCCCCACGCCCACGCCGGCGCCGAAAGCCGGGGCTCCCTACAAGATCGGCTTCGTCGCCTCCATCACCGGACCGGGGGCCAGCCTGGGCGTCCCGGAGCGCAACGTCGCCCAGCTGGTTCAGGAGCAACTGAAGGCCCAGGGAGGGATCGTCGGGCCCGATGGGGTGCGCCATGAGGTGCAGATCCTCATCTTCGACGATGAAAGCAAAACCGATACCGCGGCCAGCGTCGCCCGACGTCTGATCGACCAGGAAGGCGTGGTGGTCCTGGTGGCCGGCACCCTGAGCGGCCCCAGCCTGGCGATGGTGCCCATCGCCACGGAGGCGAAGGTGCCGATGATCTCCATGGCCTCCGCCCGCTCGATCATCGAAGACCCCGAGACGAAGAAGACGCGCGAGTGGATCTTCAAGCCGGTGCCCGAAAACCTCCACTCGGCCCAGATGCAGGCTGACTATTTGAAGGCGGTGGGGATCACCCGCGTCTGCCATCTCTATGAGAACACGGCTTATGGCAAGGATACCTTCGCCAGCGCGCAGGCCATCTTCCCGAAGGCGGGCATCGAGATCGTCTACGGGGATGCGTTCGAGCGCACGGCGACGGAGTTCCCGCAGGTGGAGCGGGTGAAGGCCAGCGGGTGCCAGGCGGTGGTCATCGGCTCCATCCCGCCCGCCTCGGCCCTGGTGAACGTGGCCGTTCGGGACGCTCTGCCGGAGATCCGCATCGTCCACGGCCACGGCTCCTGCAGCCCGGACCTGGTGAAGAACGCGGGGGCAGCGGCGGAGGGGACGGTGATGCCCTGCGGCAAGATCCTGGTGGCCGATCAGCTGCCTGACGCGGACCCCACGAAGAAGCTGAACATGGACTTCATCAAGGCCTATCAGGATTTCACCAAGGGGGAACCCATCAGCACCTTCGCCGGCCATGCCTACGACGCCCTGCAATGGGCGATCGCCGCCCTGAAGACCCTGCCGGATGGTCTCTCCCTGCCAGACCAGCGGGCGAAGGTGCGGGAGGCCCTGGAGAGTTTGCGAAACTTCCCGGGCACCCACGGGATCTTCAATCTGAGCCCACAGGATCACCTGGGCTTCAATTACACGGATTTCGTGATGGTCACGGTGAAGGACGGAAAGTTCCAGATCCTCCCCAGGGATCAATGGAAATGAACGAAGGAGAACGTCCCGCCGGGAAGGAGCAGGGGGCTTCGCCGTCCCTATCGCTATCCTGACCCTTTGAGAACAGGAGCTGCGAAGGGATATCTGTGATGATCCGGGAATGGATCTGGGCAGAGCGAATCCCGCTCACAAGGCGCTGGGGGGTTGCCGTCGCAGCGTTAGGGCTCGTGGCCGCTCTGATCCTGATGGGCCAGCGCCATGGTTTCGGGGTCCTGGAATATCTCCAGTTCGCCCTGGATGGGTTGCGTGGGGGGAGCATCTACGCGCTGGTCGCCCTGGGTTTCGTCCTGGTCTATCGGGTGATGGGGGTGATCAATTTCGCCCAGGGCGCCTTCGTGATGCTGGGCCCGATGTTCACCGCGCTCTTCTACGAACAGAAATGGCCCCCCGATCCCGGCCTCCGTCTGGCCCTCGCCGCGCTCCTGGCCGTGGGGATCGTAGGGGCGCTGGGGATGGCCATCGAGCGACTCACGTTATATCCGGCGCGTCGGGCTTCCCCCCTGACCCGGATCATCATCACCGTCGGCGTGTATCTGACCCTTCAGGGGGCCGCCCTCCTGTTATGGGGGCCCTACGCGAAGGTCCTGCCTTCGTTCACCACCCTGAGCCTGTTAGACCCCACCTTTCGCTTCGCCGGGTTGCGGGTGAAGGCTCAGAGCCTGTGGATTGGGGGGACCCTGATCGCCGCCCTCCTGTCCCTGGGGTTGTTCTTCGGACGCACAACGGTGGGCAAAGCGATGCGGGCGTGCGCGGTCAACCGCCTGGCGGCCCGGTTGATGGGCATCCCCGTGGATACGATGAGCACCCTGGCGTTCGGCATGGCAGCGGCTCTGGGGGCCATCGCCGGGATCGTTCTGGGCCCGGTGACCCGGGTCACCTACGATATGGGGCTGGAGCTGGGGTTAAAGGGCTTTGTGGCCGCCATCATGGGTGGCCTGGTGAGCTTTCCGGGCGCCGTCCTGGGCGGCCTGCTCCTGGGGGCGCTGGAGAACCTGTGGGCCGGGGTCACGGTGGCGGGCTTTAAGGATCTTTTCGCCTTCGGGATCCTGATCCTGGTCCTCCTGCTTCATCCCAAGGGCTTCGCCGGGACGGAGGCGGAGGTGGAGCGGGCCTGAATCCCGCAGGAGCGATGGGCGAGAAATGCGTCGAGCTGGATTTCCGTCGAATACCGTCGGGTTCGCCATCGGACTCCCGCTGATCCTCGCGATCGGAGGGCTGGAGGCTTTCCGGCCGATGGGGCTATCGCTGCCGGCCCTGACCGGGGGGCTGCTGACCCTGGACACTATGATCCGGGTCGGCCTGTTCACCATCATCCTGGTGGGCCTGAACCTTCTGATGGGTTACGCCGGGCAGGTCTCCCTGGGGCAGGCGGCCTTCTACGGGATGGGGGCCTTTTTCTCCGCCATCCTGACGGTGCGGGCTCGCGCGCTGGGCATACCCCCCACGCTGGTGGAAGCCTGGTGGTGGCCCTGGCTGGTGATGCTGGCGGGCGCCTTCCTGGTCGGCCTGACCGCTTACGGGATCGGACGCCCGATCCTGCGGCTACGGGGCCACTATCTGGCGATGGCCACCCTGGGCCTGGGGATCGTCGTTTACATCCTGCTGCGGGAGAATCTGGGGCTGCCCCACCTGAACCTCACCGGCGGCTTCGACGGCATCCAGGGGATCCCCCGCCTGCGGCTGGGTGGGATCCTGTTATGGCCGGCCTGGCGCTATTACTTCCTGGTCTGGCTCTTCGCCTTCGGCGCCATCGCCCTCGGCCTGCGCGTGGTTCGCTCTCGCGTAGGGCGGGCCCTGCGGGCGATCCACGGCAGCGAGATGGCCGCAGAAAGCGTGGGGGTGGAAGTTTCCCACTACAAAGCCCAGGTCTTCGGCCTCAGCGCGGCGATGGCCGCCCTGGCCGGCAGCCTCTACGCTCACTTCCAGACCACGGTGATCCCGGCCACTTTCGGATTCGGCCCATCCCTGGAGCTGGTGGTGATGTCCGCGGTGGGCGGCATGGCGAGCATCTGGGGAGCACCCTTCGGGGCGCTGACCGTCCTGCTGGTCCAGGAGGTCCTGCGCACCCAGCTGCATCGGGTGATCCCGAACGCCCAGGGGGAATTTGAGGCCATCGCCTTCGGCCTCATCCTGGTGCTGATTATGCTGTTCCTGCCGGAGGGCTTGACGACGGGAGGGCTCCGCTGGCTCCGGAGCCGCATGGGACTGCGCCCTCCATCGGGGTAGGGCATCTACCGTGCGCTTCCGTCCCGACAGGCGGATCCCTCTCCGATCGACGAACAGGATTGAAGGACTCCGGGAGTGAAAACGCGGATGTGGTCTATCAGCCCCGATGGAACAGGAGAGCGATCCCAGGCGCCGTTGCTGGAGGTCTTCCGGGTTTCAAAGGCCTTCGGAGGGCTGATGGCCCTTATGGAGGTCTCGCTCTGCGTGTGGCCGGGCCAGATCAAGGGATTGATCGGGCCCAACGGGGCCGGGAAGACCACGCTGTTCAATCTGATCACCGGGATGCTGCGCCCGACCTCGGGGGACATCCGCTTCCAGGGGCGCTCCATCGTCGGGCTTCCGCCCTATCGGATCGCCACCCTGGGGATCGCCCGCACCTTCCAGAACGTGCAGCTGTTCCCCGGGATGACGGTTTTCGAACATGTGCTGGTGGGGGGGCATCGCCACGGCCGGAGCGGCCTCCTCGGGGCGATCTTCCGGACTTCCCGGATGCGACAGGAAGAGGCGGAGGCACGGGCCCGGGCATGGAGGATCCTGGAGCGGGTGGGGCTGGCGGAATGGGCCGACCGCCCGGCGGAGAGCCTGCCCCTGGGCCTGCAGCGGATCCTGGAGATCGCCCGGGCCATGGCCACCGCCCCCCGACTCCTGCTCCTGGATGAGCCCGGAGCGGGATTGAATCCTGCGGAGAAGGCCCGGCTGGTCAGGCTGATCCGCTCCCTCCATGAGGAGGGCATCACCGTGCTCCTGGTGGAGCACGATATGAACCTGGTGATGGAACTGGCGGATGAGATCGCGGTCCTGGATTACGGGCGGTTAATCGCGGAAGGGCCGCCGGAGGCGATCCGTCAGGACCCGCGGGTGATCGCTGCCTATCTGGGCGAGGAAGATGAGGTGCGGGATGCGGCTCGAAGTTGAAAATCTGGAAGTGGCGTATGGCCCGGTCCAGGCGCTCCATGGCGTTTCCCTGCGCGTGGATTCCGGAGAGATCGTGACGGTGATCGGAGCGAACGGCGCAGGGAAGACCACGCTGTTGCGAGCCATCAGCGGATTGCTGCGCCCGAAGGCCGGGCGGATCTGGTTCGACGGGCGTGAAATCACCGGATGGCCCCCGGAACGGATTGTGGCGCTGGGGCTGGTTCAGGTCCCGGAGCGGCGCCAGCTCTTCGATTCGATGAGCGTGGAGGATAACCTCCGCTTGGGAGCTTACCTGCGCCTCCGTCGAGGCGAGCGGAAGGCGGTGGAGGAAGACCTGCACCGGGTCTTCGAGATTTTCCCCCGCCTGAAGGAGCGGCGACGACAGATGGCCGGAACCCTCAGCGGGGGCGAGCAGCAGATGCTGGCCATCGGACGCGGATGGATGGCCCGACCCCGGGTGCTGCTCCTGGACGAGCCCTCCCTGGGCCTCGCTCCTCTGCTGGTCCAGGAGCTCTTCCGGATCCTCCGCGCCCTCCGGGAACAGGGCCTGACCCTCCTGCTGGTGGAACAGAACGCCCGTCAGGCCCTGCGGATCGCCGATCGCGCCTATGTGATGGAGACCGGGCGGATCGTGCGGGAGGGGACGGCCGCTGAGCTCCTCGCCGATCCCATCCTCCAGGCCGCTTACCTGGGAGGCGCCTCATCCTCCATCCCCCTTCCATCTTCTTCGACGGAGGTGGCCGTTCATGCCCGTTTCACCCGAACAGCTGCGTCAGGTGATGCGGCGATGGGCGAGCACGGTCACGGTGGTGACGATGCGAGCGGATGATCAGATCCACGGTCTGACCGCCACGGCGTTCACCAGCGTCTCCATGAACCCGCCGCTGGTCCTGGTCTGCATCCAGAACGACAGCCGGAGTGAGGCGCTGCTCCGCAAGGGGCGTTGCTTCGCCGTCAACTTCCTGAGCGAAGATCAGGCGGAGCTCTCCGAACGATTCGCGGGGCGGATCCCGATGGCAGACCGATTTGAAGGGCTCGTTTACCGGGCGGCGGTGACCGGCGCGCCGATCCTGGAGAACGCCCTCGCTTATCTGGACTGCATCGTGGCCGGGGGATACTGGGGGGGCGATCACACCATCTACCTGGGTCTGGTAGAAGACGCCGGGGTCCTCCGCGAGGGATCCCCCCTGCTCTACTTCCAGGGCGCCTACCGACGCCTGGCCCTGGACGCAGGAGGCGCGCCATGAATGCAGTGGATCGCCTGCGCGGCTCTCTGGTGCCTCTGGTCACCCCCTTCCGGAACGGCGCGGTGGACTGGGAGGGGTTCGCCGGGCTAATCGAGTGGCAGATCGCCTCGGGATCCCATGGGCTGGTGATCACCGGGACCACCGGGGAGCCCAGCGCCCTCACCTTCGAAGAGCGGGTGGGCCTCTACCGGCTGGCGGTTGAGGTCGCCCGGGGGCGTGTTCCTGTGATCGCGGGAACCGGCACGAATAACTTCGAGGAGACGGTGCGTCTCTCCCAGGCCGCCCAGGCCGCAGGCGTCGACGCCCTGCTCGTGGTGGTCCCCTACTACGTCCGGCCTTCCCAGGAAGGGCTCTTCCGCTACTTCAAAGGGATCGCCGAGCGGGTGGATCTCCCGGTGATCCTTTACAACATCCCCGGGCGCACGGCGGCCCATCTGGAGATCGACACCGTGGCCCGGCTGCGGGAGGCGTGCCCCAACATCATCGGGATCAAGGAGGCGAACCGGGACTTCGAGCACATCAACCGGCTGCTGCACCGGATGGGGCGGGACTTCCGGGTTTACTCCGGGATTGAGCTGTTGTGCTTCCCGGTGCTGGCCATCGGCGGGGCCGGCTATGTGAGCGCCACCGGGAACGTGCTGCCGGATCGGGTGGCCCGGCTCTACGATCTGGTCGTGGCCGACCGCTGGCGCGAGGCCCAGGATCTGCACCACGAGCTGCTGCCCCTCAACGACGCCCTCTTCATCGAGACCAACCCGGTGCCGGCCAAGACGGCCCTGGGGATGATGGGGAAAATCGCCCCCGAGGTCCGTCTCCCCCTGGCCCCGATGCGGCCGGAGAACGTGGAGCGGCTGCGCCGGGTGCTGCAATCGTATGGCCTGATCGAACGACCCCCGGAACCGGAGGGCCCATCGGAGAAACCGGAAATCCCTCCGGGCTCCGCATGAGCTCGCCCCCGGCGGGTTTGATCACCCCGAAGGGGCGCGGCGACGGACTCAGCGGCTTTCTTCCGCCCGGAATTCTTCACGGAGGCGCATCGTGGACGCGCTGGCGAGGTCTCTGGGGCCTGTCTTCGTAGCCGGGTTCGCGCTGCAGCAACTGCTGGAGCTGATCGATCCCTGGCTCGACTCCGTGCTGGGAGGACGCAAGCGATCCATCTACGCGGGGATCGCCCTGGCGTATGGGGGGATCCTGGTGATCTTCACGCCCATCCGGGCGTTGCGGCCTTTCGGGGTGGAGGTGGACTGGATCGATATGGTGCTCACCGCCCTCTTCATCAGCGGGGGGACGAAGGGGATCAACGACCTGCTGAAGTGGCTGGGCTATCAAAAAGAGCAGGCCAAAGCCCGATTGAGCCCGGAGCAGATCCGACGGGTGTGAGGGGGTATGCGGATCGCGCGGTTCGCAGCGGACGGCCGGATCTGGGAGGGCGAGGTCACCCCCGAGGGGCGGCTGGTGGCCGATGGACGGGCCTTCGACCCGGAGCGGGTGGTCTGGCTCCCCCCGGTTCCGCCCGGCGGAAAGGCCATCGGCCTGGCCCTGAATTACGCCGAGCACGCCGAGGAGCTCCATGTGGCGCCGCCGGAGGAGCCCGCCCTGTTCTTCAAGCCCGCGAACACGTGGATTGGGCATAAAGCCCCGGTGATCTACCCGAAGGGGGTGACCTTCCTCCATGGGGAGGTGGAGCTGGTGGTGATCATCGGGCGGCGTTGCCGCAAGGTCCGCCCCGAGGAGGCCTGGGAGGTGATCGGGGGCTACACCATCGGCAACGACGTCACCGCCCGGGACTTCGTGGGGAATTTCTACCGCCCGCCTGTGCGGGCCAAGGGCCAGGATACCTTCGGCCCCCTGGGGCCGTGGCGGGTGACCCCCGATGAGATCCCGGATCCCCACAACCTGACCCTGCGCCTCTACGTGAACGGGCGCCTGGCCCAGGAGGGCCACACCTCCCGGATGATCCACCGCATCCCGGAGCTCATCGCTTACATCAGCTCGTTCATGACCCTGGAGCCCGGGGACACCCTCTGGACCGGCACCCCGCGCGGCATCGTCCCGGTGCGGCCCGGAGATGTCATGCGCCTGGAGATCGAGGGGATCGGCGTCCTGGAGAACCCGGTGGTGGAAGAAGGGTAAAAGTGGGGCTTCACATGATCGACAGGGGGAGGCATGGAACAGCGCGACGGCCTTTACATCGTTCGCCACTTCATCGACAACGCCTTCGTGGATGGGATCGAGGGGGGGACCTTCGAGACGCTGAACCCGGCCACCAATCGCCCCATCGGGATCGTGGCCGATGGGACGGCGGCGGATGTGGATCGGGCAGTGCGGGCGGCCCGGCGGGCCTTTGAGGAGGGGCCGTGGCCGCGCATGCCGGCCGCTGAGCGGGCCCGTTACCTCCGCCGCATCGGCGATCTCATCCTGAAGCATGCGGAGGAGATCGCTTACCTGGAGGTGCTGGATGTGGGCATGCCCATCACCCAGGCCGGCAGGGGTGCGATCCCCCGCGCGGCGGAGAATTTCTATTTCTTTGCCGAGATGGCCACCCGGATCACCGGGGAGACTTACCCGAAGGACGGCGAGTTCCTGAATTACACGATCCGCAAGCCGGTCGGGGTGGCCGGCCTGATCACCCCGTGGAACACGCCCTTCATGCTGGAGACCTGGAAGGTGGCCCCATGCCTGGCGGCCGGCAACACCTGCGTCCTGAAGCCGGCGGAGTGGTCCCCTCTCTCCGCCCACAAGCTCGCGGAGATCATTCAGGAGGCGGATCTCCCTCCCGGGGTTTTCAACGTCGTCCACGGCTTCGGGGAACGAGCGGGCGCTCCCCTGGTCGCCCATCCCGGGGTGCAGCTGATCTCCTTCACCGGCGAGACGACCACGGGGATGGAGATCATGCGCAACGGTGCCTCCACCCTCAAGCGCTACTCCATGGAGCTGGGGGGCAAGAACGCCGCCATCGTCTTCCCGGACGCGGATCTGGAGCAGGCCCTGGATGGGGTGATCTGGCAGGCCTTCTCCCTGAACGGCGAGCGCTGCACCTCCAACTCCCGCCTGCTCCTGCACCGGGCGATCTACGATGAATTCCTGGAGCGCCTGCTGGACCGGGTCTCCGCGATCCGGGTGGGCGATCCCTTCGACCCGCAGACGGAGGTCGGCCCGCTGATCCACCCGGAGCACTGGCAGCGGGTGCGGAGCTATATGGATGTCGCCCGATCCGAAGGGGCCGTTATCGCCCTGGGCGGCGACCGGCCGCCCCATCTCCCCGAGGGCAACTACTTCGCCCCCACGGTCATCGTGGACGCGCGCCCGGAGATGCGGGTGGCCCAGGAGGAGATCTTCGGCCCCGTCCTGGTGGTCCTCCCCTTCGAAACCGAGGAGGAAGCCATCCGCATCGCCAACGGGGTGAAATACGGCCTGGCCGCCTACATCTGGACCCGGGATCTGGTCCGGGCCCATCGGGTGGCCCAGGCCATGGAAACCGGCATGGTGTGGATCAACGCCCCCAACATCCGGGATCTCCGCACGCCCTTCGGCGGGGCGAAATACAGCGGCATCGGTCGGGAGGGGGGCTTCTACAGCTTTGAGTTCTACACCGAGGTGATGACCATCCACGTCGCCCTGACCCCACCGCGTATTCCGCGGCTGGGGGTGGGACGGTGAGCCGCGCGGGCGGTTCCTTACCCTGAGGAGCTCCGGCGGAAGGAGGGACGAATGGGCGCACGAACCGGCGCGCAATTTCTGCAACGGATCCGGGAGCATCCCCGGGACCTCTGGCACCGGGGGGAGCGGGTGGAGGATCCGACCTCCCATCCGACTTTCGCCCGCGGCCTGCATTCCATGGCCCGGCTCTACGACCTCCAGTGGGAACGGGCCGAGGAATGCCTCTACGAATCGCCGACGACGGGCGAAAAGGTCGGCCTTTCGTTTCTCATCCCGCGCTCCCCGGAGGATGTGCGGCGGGTGAGCCGGATGATGAAGATCTGGGCGGATGCCCACTTCGGCTTCATGGGCCGCACCCCCGATTACCTGAACCGGGCGATCGCTTACTACGCCTCCGGGGCGGACTTCCTGGGGGAGAAGGAGCCGGCCTTCGCGGAAAACATGCGGCGTTACTACGAATACCTGCGGGAGAACGACCTCTGCCTCACCCACACCCTGATCCATCCCCAGGCCAACCGGGCGGTGGGCCCGTCGAAGCAGGCGGATCCCTATCTGGCGGCCCGGGTGGTGAAGGAGACCGATGGGGGCATCCTCCTGCGCGGGGCGCGGATGCTGGCGACCCTGCCCGCGGTGGACGAGATCATGGTCTTCCCTTCGACGCTGCTGCGGAACACCGAGGACGACGCCCCGTATTGCTACGCCGTCGGCATCCCGTGCGATACCCCCGGCCTGCGCTTCCTGTGCCGGGAGACCCTCGACTACGGCCGCTCGCCCTTCGATCACCCCCTGGGCTCCCGCTTCGATGAGGTGGACGCGGTGGTGATCTTCCACGACGTCTTCGTCCCGTGGGAGCGGGTGTTCATCTACCGGGATGTGGAACGGGCCAACCAGGCCTACGCGGCCACCGGGGCCATTGTGGGGATGGCCCATCAGGTGGTGGTGAAAAACATCGCCAAGACCGAGTTCTTCCTGGGCCTGGCCTCCCTGATCGTCGATGCCATCGGCATCGAGGGCTTCCAGCACGTGCAGGAGAAGGTCGCCGAGATCTGGATCTACCTGGAGACGATGAAGGCGTTGCTGCGGGCGGCGGAAGCGGACGCCCACGAGGACGCCTTCGGGGCCTTCCGGCCCGCCTGGCCGCCCCTGGACGCCGCGCGCAACCTGTATATGCGCTGGTATCCCCGCATCGTGGAGATCATCCAGCAGCTCTCGGCCAGCGGCATCATCGCCACGGTCACCGAGGAGGACATGAAGAACCCCGAGCTCGTCGAGGACATCCGCCGCTACTTCCAGGCCGCCCGGGCCGAGGCTTACGACCGCATCCCCCTGTTCCGCCTGGCCTGGGATGCCGCCCTCTCGGCCTTCGCCGGCCGGCAGGTCCAGTATGAGCGGTTCTACTTCGGCGACCCGGTGCGCATCGCTGGCGTGATCTTCCAGAAGCACGACCGCACGCCGTATATGGAAAAGGTGCGGGAGTTCTTGAAGCAAATGAAGGAAGAAGCCTTCGCTCAGGCGGAGGAAGCCGGGTTGTGACGACAGGCATGGCTTCCCCCCTGAGGCCTTTCGAGGGCAAGGAGGGGTCTATGGGCGAGTTCTCCATCACCCGCGCGGCGCACGCCGAGCTCTGCGTTACGGACCTGGAGCGGGCCCGGGATTTCTATGTGGAGGCCCTGGGGTTCGTGGAGGTCGCCCGGGAGAAAGACCGTCTCTACCTGGGCGGCCTGGAGGAGCGGGATCGCTACAGCCTGATCCTGCGAAAGGGGGACAGCCCGGGGGTCACCCACCTCGCGTTCCGCGTCGCCGACCCGGCGGACCTCGATCGTCTGGCCGATCTATATGCGCGGGCCGGGTGCCCCATCCGCTGGCTGGCCCCGGAGGAGGAAGAAACCGGCCAGGGGCGGGCGCTCCGGGTGCAGGATCCCACTGGCCTCCCGATCGAGTTCTTCCACGAGATCGCCCGGCGGGAGCGCCTGCTGCAACGCTTCGACCTCTATCGGGGCGCCCATATCATGCGCCTGGACCACTTCAACTGCCAGGTCCCCAACGTCCAGGAAGCCTACGACTGGTGGGCCGGGAAGCTGGGCTTCTACTGCTCCGAATACACGGTGACCGATGAGGAGCCGCCCCGGCTGTGGGCGGCATGGCTCCATCGCAAGCAGAACGTCCACGACATCGCCCTGATGAACGGGATCGGCCCCCGCCTCCATCACATCGGCTTCTGGGTGGCCGACACCCAGAGCGTGTTGCGGGCGTGCGACATCCTGGCCGCCCGGGGGATGGGCGAGGCCATCGAGCGCGGCCCGGGCCGCCACGGCCTGAGCAACGCCTTCTTCCTCTACCTCCGGGATCCGGATGGCAACCGTATCGAACTCTACACGAACGACTACCTCATCCCGGATCCCGACTGGGAGCCGATCCGCTGGTCCATCAACGACCCGCGCCGGGCCACTTTCTGGGGCCACATCCCGCCCCGATCGTGGTTCGAAGAGGCCTCCCGGGTGGCTCACATCCTCACCGGGGAGTGGATGCCGGTGCGGGAGCCCATGCTCGTGGATCGTCCGGTGTTCGTTACGTGATCCGCAGAGATCGTTCGGCGTGGGTGGGCACCCCTTCGGCGCAGCTGCCCACCCCAAAAACCCCTGGATTCTACCGGGCGGCGATGGTGCGTCGACGGGAGATCCTCCGGGAGGGATTGACGATCGCCTGGGAGGAGGGTGGCGCCCGCGACGGGCCTCCTCTCCTCCTGCTCCACAACGCCTGCAGCACCTTCCGGGCCACATGGGGGCGGGTGGTGGAGCCCCTGAGGGCCCGCTTCTATCTCATCGGGCCGGACCTGCGGGGGCACGGGGAGAGCACCAGCCCTACCGGGCGCCTGGACCTGCGGGAGATGGCGGATGACATGGCCCTCCTGCTGGATCGCCTCGGGATCCCCGCGGTTCATGTGATGGCCTTCAGCGGGGGGGCCTCCACCGCCCTCTATCTGGCGGCCCGCCATCCCGCGCGGGTCCGCTCCATGGTGCTGATCGGCAGCCATTACACGGTGCGGAACCTGCGCACCCGCGGGGATGGGTTCTGGGATCCCGAACGGATCCGTCGGGAGGAGCCCGCGTGGTGGGCAGCGATGATGCGCTGGCACGGATCCGAGGAGCGGGTTCGGATGCTGTTACGCGGCTGGCAGGAGGAGGATCACCATCGGCCGGACTTCCGGCCCGAGGACCTGCAGGGCATCCGCGTCCCCACCCTGCTGCTGATCGGCGAGAACGATCCCATCACCCCGATCGAGCAGACGGTGGAAATGGCCCGCTGGATGCCGCAGGCCCAGCTCGTGATCTTCCCGAAGGCTGGCCATGACATCCTCCGGGAACGTCCCGAGGCTTTCCTGGAGACCGTGCATGGCTTCTGGGACGCCCTGGGGATCCCCCGGGGATCCGCCCGTTCTCCGGAAGCAGAAGCAAAAGAGGGACCGGGGGGCTCTCCCCCGTGATCCCTGATCGAGCGCAAGGATCTGGAAACCTTTCGGCAATTACACAGCCGGGAGAACCGGCAATTCCCGGCATGTCCTGAATCCCTTCAGGAAAGGAGGGGCCTATGGCGGTGCAGGCGAAGCCGATGTATTGGAACGAAGAGATGGAAACCATGCCGCGGGACCGGCTGGAGCGGCTCCAGCTGGAACGGCTCCAGCGCATCGTGGACTACGTCTACTATCGCGTTCCGCACTACCGGCGGAAGATGGACGAGGCCGGGGTGAAGCCGTCGGATATCCGGCACCTGCAGGACATCACGAAGCTCCCCTTCACCTCCAAGGCCGACCTGCGGGAAACCTACCCCTTCGGCATGTTCGCCGTCCCGCTCCATCAGGTGATCCGCATCCATGCCTCCTCGGGGACCACCGGGAAGCCCACGGTGGTCGGCTACACCCGCCATGACCTGGAGGTATGGGCCGAGGTCTGCGCCCGGTGCCTGGTGCTCTCCGGAGCGCGGCCGGGGGAGGTGTTCCAGAACGCCTATGGCTACGGCCTCTTCACCGGCGGCCTGGGGATGCACTACGGGGCGGAGAAGCTGGGGATGGTGGTGGTACCGGTCTCAGGCGGCAACACCAGCCGCCAGCTGATGATCCTCAAGGACTTCGGGACCCACGTGATGGCGTGCACGCCCTCTTACGCGCTGGTGATCGCCGATGCCCTCCTGGCCAACGGCTACCGACCCGGCGACCTCAACCTGCGGGTCTTCATCCTGGGCGCCGAACCGTGGACCGAGGGGATGCGCCGGGAGATCGAGGAGAAGCTGGGGGTCCACGCGGTCAACATCTACGGCCTGAGCGAGGTCATCGGCCCCGGCGTCTCCAACGAATGCATCGAGGCCAAGAACGGCTCCCACATCTTTGAGGACCACTTCCTGGTCGAGGTCATCGACCCGGCCACCGGCGAGCCGGTCCCACCCGGGACCGTTGGGGAGCTGGTTTTCACCACGCTCACGAAAGAGGCCATGCCGGTGATCCGCTATCGGACCGGGGATCTGGCCTCCATCGATCCCACGCCCTGCGTCTGCGGGCGGACCTTCGTCCGGATGTCCCGCGTGCTGGGGCGGACCGACGACATGCTGATCATCCGCGGGGTGAACGTGTTCCCGTCCCAGGTGGAGGCGGCGCTGGTGGGCCTGCCGAACTTAGCCCCTCACTATCAGCTGGTGATCACGCGGGAGGGCCGGCTCGACCAGCTGGAAGTCAAGGTGGAGGTCGCGGAGGAGTTCTTCCGGCAGGTGGGCGGGGAGCTGCTGGCGGGGGAGGTGTTCGAGAGCGTGGAGGCCGTGCAGGCCCTGCGGGAGAAGGTCAACGGGGTTCTCGATGAGGCCCTGGGCATCCACGTAAAGGTGACGCTGGCTCCCCCCAACACCCTGCCCCGGAGCGAGGGCGGGAAACTTCGGCGGGTGGTGGATATGCGGCCGAGGGATTAAAGTCGAAGCGCGGGGGGCGGGGGAAGGCCGCTTCGGGCGGCGGCCCCGCCCCGGGTCCCCTGGCAGCCACAGCGCAACGAGCTCAAGGAAGCGCCGCGCACGGCGCTGGGCAGGCGGATGGACGTCCCGGAGACACCGGTGCAGCCCGCGATCCGTGACCTGGGTCCCCCGAGGATCCGTCGGCTCGCCATCTTCCTCCTGGGGATCGTGTTCATCGGGGCGCTCGGGATGGCCTCCGTCCCGGGCATCCAGGAGGGCCGTCTTGCCCCTTCCCCGACTCCCCCGCCCGGGTGGCCGACCCCTCCTCCCGGCCGGTCCTTCGCCACGCTCACGGACTTCTGGAACGGCCAGGCCGAATGGGTCCTGGAGATCTTCGATGTCGGACTGCCGGTCGGAGAATCCGACACCGTGTATCGGGGCGGGACGGAGTTCTGGTCTTACCTGCATGCCAGCTTTCCATCGGCCGGGGTCGTGGATTCATGCGGGAACCCGGCTCCCTTCCCGGGATGCGTCACGTTATGGCGCAGCACGGATGGCGGCCGGCGCTTCACCCTGGAGCGGCCCGTCTGTCTCATCCCATGCCGGAAGTGCCCATGCGACCCGGCCCGGGACCAGAGCGACCAGCAGCAATATCCCCGCGTGTTCTTCACCCGGAGTCGCGCCTACATGGTCTACGAGTGGGGGGGCGCGGTCTATCTCCGCATCTCCTATGACGGCCTGAACTGGTCCCCTTCCCTTCCCATCCCCGGAACCGGGTGGTCCCGCCCCGCGCGCCGGTGCCCACCAGCCGAGCGCGTCGGCGTTCATCCCCACATCCCTTCCGAACAGGAATACGGCGATTGTCTGGCGGGCGGCCCGCCGGGCCTCTACGTAGAGGGAAGCCGGCTGTATGTGTTCGTCAACCTGGGGCGCAGCCCGGGCCATATGGGATGCCTGGTCGGGCCCGCCTCGCTATCCCCCTATGGGTGACGACGATGCACCTTCCACCCGCTGTTCGGCCCGAACGATGGGTATGGACCGCTGGAACTCACCGGACCGGCCGCCAACCCTTATTTCGAGTTCCGCACCATCTCAGCCGCCGATGTGATCCGGGAGGGGAATCGCTACTATATGGTCTATGAGGGCATCCGGGGGCCCAGCCGGCCAGGCGTGCCGGACGATCAGTTCGGGCTGGGCCTGGCGCGCAGCCGCGGCCCCCGTATCGATGGCCCGTGGGAGAAATACCCGGGCAATCCGATCCTGATGGACCTGCCGGGGAACGTGGGGATCGGCCATGGGGACCTGGTGCAGGTGGGGCCCGCCATCTATCTTTACACGGCGACCTCCCCCACCACGCGGGGCCGCTATGTGCTGGTGAGAAAATGAGCCGGAGGGCGAACGATGCGGGACGCCTTCATGAGCGCGCTGGGGTTGGAGGGGGAAATCATCCGCCCGGGGCATGCCCGGGTGTGGGGGGTTGTGCGTCCGGAGCATCTGAACCTCCACGGGACCGCCCATGGAGGGTTTCTTTACACCCTGGCCGACGCCGCCTTCGCCCTGGCCTCGAATTCCCATGGCGTCCGCGCCGTCGCCGTTTCCACGCATATGGAATACCTGCGCCCCGTCCAGGTTGGGGATCCCGTAGAAGCGATCGCCGAGGAAATCCATCGGGGGAACCGAACCGCCCTTTACCGGGTGGAGGTGCGGCGCGGCGAGGAGCGGGTGGCCTTATTCACCGGATGGGTGTATCGGTTCCCCGCACCGCAGAGCGACTGAGAGGGGGAACGACCCGCTTCGGGTGTCGCGCCCCCTCTCGCGCCGGGGGAGGATGCCTTATGTGCCTTCTTCCCACGAGGCCAGATAGCGCTCCTGCTCCGGCGTCAGGGCATCGATCCGGATCCCCATCGTCTCCAGCTTCAGCCGGGCCACCGCCTGATCGATCTCCCGGGGGACCGGGTAGACCTGGCGCTCCAGAGAGCGCCCGTTGCGAACCAGGTATTCCACCGAGAGGGCCTGGTTGGCGAAGGACATATCCATCACAGCGCTGGGGTGGCCCTCGGCGGCGGCCAGATTCACCAGCCGCCCCTCGGCCAGGAGATAGATCCGGCGCCCATCCCTCAGGGTATATTCTTCCACGAACTCCCGCACCCGCCGCGGCGCCCCGATGCTCATCTCCTGCAGGGCCGGGATGTTGATCTCCACATTGAAATGCCCGGCGTTGGCCAGGATGGCCCCGTCCTTCATCACCTCGAAATGCGGGCGGTCCAGGATGTGGATGTTGCCCGTGGCGGTGACGAAGAGATCCCCTTCCCGGGCCGCATCCATCATCGGGAGCACCCGGAAGCCGTCCATCGCCGCCTCCAGGGCCCGCAGGGGGTCCACCTCGGTGACGATCACATGGGCGCCCATCCCCCGGGCCCGCATGGCGATCCCACGGCCACACCAGCCGTAGCCGGCCACCACCACCACGCGCCCGGCCAGCAGGATGTTCGTCGCCCGCAGGATGCCATCGATCGTCGACTGGCCGGTGCCGTAACGGTTATCGAACAGATGCTTGGTCAGGGCGTCGTTGACGGCAATGATCGGGTAGGCGAGCACCCCCTCCCGGGCCATCGCCCGCAGGCGGATCACCCCGGTGGTGGTTTCCTCGGTGCCCCCCAGGATCTCCGCCATCCACCCCGGGCGCTCCTTATGCAGCGTGCTCACCAGATCCGCCCCGTCGTCCATGGTGATGTGGGGGCGATGGGCAAGGCACGACTGGATGTGGCGGTAGTAAGTCTCCGTGTCCTCCCCCTTGATGGCGAAAACCGGGACCTCGAAGAACCGCACCAGGGCGGCGGCCACGTCGTCCTGGGTGCTGAGGGGGTTGCTGGCGCACAGGGCCACCTCCGCCCCGCCGGCCTGCAGCGTGCGGACCAGATTGGCGGTCTCCGTCGTCACGTGCAGGCAGGCGGAGATGCGGATCCCTGCGAGGGGTCGCTCGCGCGCAAATCGCTCCCGGATCCGTCGCAACACCGGCATCTCCCGATCCGCCCATTCGATCCGCTTCAACCCCTGCTCCGCCAGCGAAAGGTCCTTGATGTCGAAAGGCTTGCTGCTCATCCATGCCTCCGCGGGAAAGATTTCGGACAGATCCATCCCCCTATTGTATCGCCATCCAGCCTCCCGGGAAGGCATCCGGCTCCCCCGTGGGGCTTTCCCCTTTCCGCAACCCCCGCCCCATCCTTCCCCCGGATCGGGAGGATGGGAGGCCGCCTGGCCGTCCCCGATGAACCCTTAAGAGGGAGCAAAGGGCGGAGAGGACGTTCGCGGCCGGGCCGTGATATGATGAAGGATAGGCGGAAGCCATAGCCGAAACCCCCGAACGTGAGGAGGGACGGCGGTGACGGCGGAGCTGATCGTGATCGGTGGGGGACTGGCGGGATCGGAGGCGGCGTGGCAGGCCGCCCAGCGGGGCATCCGCGTCCGGCTGTATGAGATGCGGCCCCAGCGCTTCACGCCGGCCCACACCACCCCATGGCTGGCGGAGATCATCTGCTCCAACTCCCTGGGCTCGGACGAGCTGGAGAACGCTTCCGGGCTGCTCAAAGCCGAGCTCCGGTATCTGGGCTCGCTGCTGATGGCCTGCGCCGACCGCACGGCGGTGCCCGCCGGAAAGGCCCTGGCGGTCGACCGGGAGCTCTTCGCGCGCTGCGTGACGGAGCACATCGAGAGCCACCCCCGGATCACCGTCATCCGGGAGGAGGTGACCGAGATCCCGGATCGCCCATGCATCATCGCCACGGGCCCCCTGACCTCGGACGCGCTGGCCGCCGCGATCCAGCGCCTGACCGGGCAGGAGTATCTTTACTTCTACGACGCCATCTCGCCCATCGTCGCCGCCGACTCCATCGATATGACGATCTGCTTCAAGGGCTCCCGGTATGGAAAGGGCCAGGAGCCTGACGGGGATTACATCAACTGTCCGATGACGAAAGAAGAATACGAGGCCTTTGTGGACGCCCTGATCCATGCGGAGACGATCGAATTGCGGGATTTCGAGCGGGAGGATCCGCGGTTCTTCGAGGCATGTCTGCCCATCGAGGAGCTGGCGAAGCGCGGGCGCGACGCCCTGGCCTACGGCCCGCTCCGGCCCACGGGCCTGATCGACCCCCGCACCGGCCGCCCGCCCTACGCCGTGGTCCAGCTCCGGCGGGACAACCGGGCGGGGACGATGTATAGCATGGTGGGGTTTCAGACCAACCTCAAGTGGCCGGAGCAGCGGCGGGTGTTCCGGATGATCCCGGGCCTGCAGAACGCGGAGTTCCTCCGTTACGGCCAGATGCATCGGAACACCTACATCAACGCGCCGGCCCTGCTGGAGCCGACCATGCAGCTTCGGGGGCGACCCGATCTGTTCTTCGCCGGTCAGATCACGGGGGCGGAGGGTTATGTGGGGAACATCGCCACCGGGCTGGTGGCCGGGGTGAACGCCGCCCGTCTGTTGAAGGGCCAGCCGCCGCTGGTGTTCCCGATCACCACGATGATCGGGGCCCTGTGCGACTATCTGGCCCATGCGGATCCGCGGGACTTCCAGCCCATGAAGGCCAACTTCGGCCTGCTTCCGCCGCTGGAGCGACCGATCCGGGATAAGCGGGCGCGGGCCCTCGCCTACGCCCGCCGGGCGCTGGAAGATCTGGAGCGGTTCTGGGTGGAGAGCGGGGAAGCTCGTTGACGAAAGCGGATCCGAAGGCCCTCCCGCCATCCGCCCCCGTTCATCGCCGGGCCCTCCCCAGAGTCATCCCCATCCCCAGCACAAGCAATGCGGGGATCAGAAAGAAGGCGTGGACCGGCCACGCCTCAGGGTCCCCCCAGAGCCGTGGGAAATATACCCAGAGGCCCGCCCACGCGGCCGCAAAACTCAGCGCGATCCCGAGGAACAGGAAGGGCGCCGCAGGGATTCCCTGCCGGCGCAGGAGCAGCCAGGCCAGAAAGGCGAAAAGCAGAATCCCGGGCGGAAAGGGGAGAAGGGCTATAAAAGCTGTGCCGGCCAGCCAGTCCGTGCGCTTCGCAACCCCGCCCGCGATCCCCCAGGTGAGCAGGGTGAGAGAAAGACCATACCCGAGCGCGGCGCCGGCGAGGGCCATCCCGGCGACCGGGCGGACCCGACGGCCGGCCCAGAGGGCCCACGCCGTGGGGATCAGAGCGGCGACCAGGGGCAGGCCGATGGGAACGCTGATCCATGGCGCTTCGTAGCCCTGGGCGGCCGTACCAAGCGCGAAGCCGACGATGAGAAGAAGCAGGATCAGGCTCACGAGGAAAAGCAGACATCCGCCCGCCCGTCGCGCCGTCATACCCGCCCCTCCTTTCCCGGCCTCTTTCCGGGCATCCAGCTTCCACCGTCGAGCCCCCCTCTGGGTTCCCGATCAAGCCCCGCTCTCCGGGGCGGACGAACCATTCGAAGGGCGCTCATCCCCGGCCCGCCTTCAGAGACCCGGGCGGGGTCGGGCGCTCTGGAGGTCGTCCCGCTGCCCGCCCCATCGCTGCGCCTCCCGCGATCCGGGGTCCCGCCCGCCCGCCGGCCTCCCCGGGTCAGGCGGCTCATCCGCCCAGGGCCCGACGCACCTCGCTCCGCAGGCGCTTCTGGTCTTCCGGAGAAAGAACGGGGGATTGCTCGGTAAATGAAGGCAGCTCGATCACGGTGATCTGCCATGCCTCGGCCAGCTCCCACAGATTCTCCATGGTGGGATCCCAGCGCTGGTTGATCGCCAGGATCTTCACCGTGTAGGTGCCCAGGTTCTCCCGCCCGCAGGCTGCCTTCAGCTGATCCAGGCCCTCCTTCCCCATGGCCTTCTTACCGGTCTTCGCCTGGATCACGCCGACCTGGTTCCCCAGCCGCACCACCAAGTCCAGCTCCAGCGCGCCGCCCAGGATCACCCCTCGTTTCACCTCATCCACATAACCTTCCAGGGCCTCCTGGAGCGCCTGCTCGAACCGGCTCCCCAGGTCCTCCCTCGGGCGGGCCGGCTCCGGGTAGCGCCCCATGTGGACCCAGATGTAGTCATTGATCGTCAGCAACCCCGGCAGCACGTGATCCTCCACCAGGCGATAGCCCCGATCCCCAAATTCATAACGATAGAGGCGGGAGCGCTTTCCCTCGCTCTGCAGATACACGAAGGGTGCCCGATAGGCCTCCGCGACCCGATAGGCGGCCAGGACCATCGTCTTCGTGCCGCCGGTGAGATTGGACACCAGATCGGAATCGGCCCAGCCCTGCTCACGGATCCGGCCCTTCAGGTCCTCCTCAATCCGGGCGATATCATACGGATCGGTGAGAAGCAGGTCCGCGGAGATCCGGCCCTCCCGCTCCACCAGCTTCTGCAGGTTCTCGGCCGTTTTTTGAGTCAGCTTCGTATGCACGAAGACGGCCTGCTCGGGCCTCAGATGCCGAAGCGGGAGCAGATTGGGGATCGGCTGCTCGCCGATGAGAGAGATCATCACCCTCATCCTGCACCCCTATCCTTCATCGATTCGGCCCCCCTGCGATCCGGATCCCGCGGGGCGCGGCCGAAAGGATCATCATTGCCAGCAACGACCGCGATCGCGGTCCGAAGGGCCCCGGCCCGGACGAGAGAGGATCCTTTCCACCCGACCATCCTCACGACCCCCCGGGCTCCCGGATCTCCACCGGGCGATCGAAGTCCGACAGGGCGAGCTGCCAGACCGTGGGATCCTGGGGATCGCTGTCCCGCTCCACCAGGCGGACGCGAAGGATCCGAAAGCTTCCGGCATCGACCCACAGGTCCGCCTGCAGCCTTCCCGTGATCATCCCGGCAGACCACCCGGCCAGCGGCCCGCTGTCCAGTTCCCCATAAAGATGATAAACGCGGATGCCCTCCAGGGTCTCCAGGCGGACCCCCGTAAGCGGCGCCCGGGCCATGAGCGCCGGGAGGCCCTGCTCCGCATCGAAGAACACCCGGGGATCGATCACCACACCCCGATCCGGGGACAGCGCCTCCCAGCGCCCCACGCCCGAAAGGGCGATCCACACCCGATCACCGATGCGGAGGACGCGGATCTCGGTGATCACCCCCAGGCTGAAGATCCGCGCCACGCCCTGCAGGCGATCGGGCTGGACCACAGCGCCTTCCACCCGGCGCAGCATCATCGTCCGGGCCGTGTCCAGGTATTCCGGTGCCCCGGTTCGCTCCAGGACGAAGTGGACGCTCCGGGTCCGGGCCATGGCCTCCGCCGCCCGGGCCAGGATCTCCGAAGCAGAAAGGATCGGGGTCGGCTCCGGGCGGCGGCAGCCCAGCAGCAGGATTCCCACAACCGCGATCCGTCGGATCCATCCGCGGGACATCCTTCGCGTTCCCTTATCCGAATCCGACAGGAAATGGGCGATCACGGCGGCGTGATCTGAAGGAAGACCACGCCGCGCTGAACGGCCGGGCCGGGAAGCGCCTCGCTGGCGATCCCAATCCCCCGAACCGGATCCAGGAACGGACGAGCATTCCGCCGGAAGGTCTCGCGCTCATCCGGCGGGAGCTGGCCTTCAACCAGGTTCCAGATTCCCTGCGCGTCGATGAACAGAAGGGTGTTGCGACGTTCGGGCAGGCGTCGGAGGACCTCCTGAAACCGCGGGTTGTCGCGGATGGTCCGCTCCGGACCGCGCTCCGGATGGCTCTTCACCAGCGCCTCCGGCGGCACTCCGATCCCCACCACCTCCGGCCCGACTGCATAGGCGGCCACCCGCATCCCGTTGGGATCGATCACCATGCGCATCGGACGCCCCTGGAGCTCACCCGCCTCCACGAGCACGCCGCCCATCCGGAGCACAGACTCCAGCCGCTCCAGGCTGACCCGCGCGTCATCCGGGCGATCGGTCCCAATCAGCGCCGACACCCCCACCGGCATGCCAGGCACCGTCGTCGCCAGAACGGGCTGGACGATGATCGCCAGATCCCCCGTCATCCAGGAGAGGAGATCCCGCTCGATATCGATCCCCAGCGCCTTTTCCATATCCTCCAGCTGACGGGCGGCATCCGGCATGGCCCGGATGGCATCCAGGGACCGCTGGAGCTGCTTCCCGATCTGGGGCGATTGAAACAGGACCAGTGCGTCCTCCGGGATCCACGTGAACATACCCTCCGTGATCGGGGGAACATCCAGGAGAGCCCGGGCTTCCGGCGACAGGCCCTCGCGGCGGATCAGCATTACGACCTGCATGCGCATGCCTTCCGGCAGGAGCTCCCCGGAGAATCCGAAGGCTTCCGTGGCCCGCACCAGCTCCGCAGAGGGTCCAGTTCCCACCAGCTCTTGCAGCGAAGGCACCCCCGGCTGCCGGAGGAGGGCCTCCTGAGCGACCTTCAGGAACGCCGGATAATCCACGTATCCCAGCACCACCGCCTGGCCCGGTAGTTCCTGGAGGACTCGCCGGAAGCGCTCGGAGCGGGCCAGCGCCTCCCCCTGCCCTCCCGCTCGGTCCACCACCGCCTGGAGGGCCTGCTCCCGGGTGGCGAACACGACGAAATCGCGGACGGTGGCCATCACGATCGGCGGCTCATTCTTCTGTTGCGCAGGCCGGAACCAGTAGCGAGTGCCCCGGTAGGTCCGCTCCTCAAAGGACGGGCCCTGTTCCGCGGCCAGCTCCCGCAGCCGCTGCAGGAATCGTTCCGAAGCCCGCAGATCCCGGGAGGCCACCAGCAGGACCAGGGGAACCTCCCCCCGTTCGAGCTCCTCGGAGGAGACGGGCAGGAGGAAGATCCCCGCCTCTGTGCCCAGCCATGGCGCCACCTCCGTGTCCCAGTCGATCTTCCCCTCTTGCTTCAGATTATTTTTGGCGTCCTCCAGCGCCCGCTTCACCGCCGGGTTCTCCAGATAGGCCCGGCGGATGGTCTCATATCCGGGCTGGGCCTGAAGGTTGTAAGACAGAGAGATGTAGAAGATAGCGTCCGCTGGGACGAGCTCGGCGGCGAAGGTCTGGGGGCGAAGTCCCAGGAGCGCCATCACCCGCTCGCGGAGCGGGGAGAAGGCGAGAACGCCCACCGCCACTCCCGCCACGCAGCATGAAAGGACCAGAAGCGGGATGAACACCAGAAGGATCACTCTTCGGTTCATAAGCCACCTCCTAGGTCTCAGGGATTCCGGGCAAGGTGGATCCATCAACCTCTCTCATCCTCCGCTCCCCCCCTGGTTGCGGGAGGGGAAGGAGGTTTTGGACCGGCCATGGTCTCACGCAGCCCCGCGGCCATGGGGAGGGATAGGGCCATGCTCAGGGCTGCCAGCCGGAAGGTCTCCCGGATGATCGTCAGGGTGATCCCCGGGAGGGCTTCCGGAAGCTGCTCAAGAGGGTAGCCCGACGCCAGCCCATGGAATCGCTCCGTCCCCCACGCCGCGATCCCCGCCAGCCCGATGCTCATCCCGATCAGGCGGAGGATGAGCAGCAGCCCGGAGGCGATCCCGCGCCCCTCCGCTGGGGCGGCATCCAGGGCGGCCGCCCCGATGGCCGCCGTCGCCGCCCCCAGGCCGAGGCCGACCAGCCCCATATGGGCGGCCATCCGGATCAGCGGCTCATCGATGCGCCAGCCTCCGGCCCCCCACAGGCCCAGGCCGGCGAGGAGAACGCCGAACAGCACCGGTCCGCGGTATCCCACCCGTCCGCTCCCCCATCCCCCGATGAGGGATCCCATGGCCATCGCAACGGTCAGGCTGGCGAGGATCCGGCCGCTGAGGAGAGCAGCGTTCCCCATCCAGGCCTCGGGCGTCTTCCCCCGGGCGCGCAGGGTGTTCATGAAAAGGGGGACCTGGATCATCGGGGTGATGAGGCTGATGCCGATCAGGAAATTGATGAGCGCGGCCAGGGCGAAGTTCCGCCGGCGCAACAGCCCGGCCGGGATCAGCGGGGCGACCCGGCGGGCCTCGCAGCGCGCCAGGAGCCCCAGGCCCAGGCCCCCTGCGACCAGCCAGGGCCATCCGCCGAGGATCTCCCCCTGCCCGCCCCGGGAGAAATCCACCGATCCCGCATCCAGCCCGCCGCCGCCCTGAAGGATCCCAAGGTGGAGGGCCACCAGGCTTCCGCTGAGCAGCGCGGCGCCGGCCCAATCCATCCGCGGCGCCTCAGGCCTGGAGGACGCCAGATCCATGCGCACCGTGCCGGCGAGGGCGATGGCCAGCAGGGAGAGCGGGATGTTCAGGACGAACTGCCACTGCCAGCTCCAGCCCGCGATGGAAGCCGGCATCGAAAACGATTCCGCCAGCCAGCGGCCGACCTCCGGCCCGTAGCGGATGAGGAGGGATCCATAGAGCGGCCCCCAGATCCAGCCCAGGGTGTCCACGGCCGCCAGAACCCCGATGGCGCTCCCGCGACGGCCCTCCGGGAACCGGTCGCCCACGGTGGCCATCGCGATCGGCACCACGCCCCCGCCCCCGAACGCCTGGAGCGCCCGGGCAACGACCAGCCCGGGAAGATCCCGGACCAGCAACACCAGAACGGATCCGGCGAGAAAGAGCGCGATACAGAGCCCATAAACGCCCAGACGCCCATAGCGGTCGGACAGCCGTCCGAACAGCGGCATCGCCACCACGTAGGCGATGAGGTAAGCGGAGACGATCCAGGAGGCATCTTTCAGGCCGGAGGGGATGGGGATCTCGAAGTCGACGATCATGCGGGGGAGCATGGTGCTGACTACGGTGAGGTCATCAGCGGCGATGAACACCCCGAAGGCCAGAACCCCCAGCAGCCAGAGAGGGGAACGAGTATAAAGGGCTGTCGATCTCCCGGGCCCCGTCGCTCTCCTCCCAACCCGGCGGAGATCCTCACGGTCTGCCGCGTCCATCCATCTCCCCCTTTGTTCCGGATCCGCCTGAAGTCCTTCATCTGTGCCAGAGGGGGTGGAAGGGGGCTCGATCCACCCGTCTTCTCAGCGCTCATATCACCGACGACGAGCGGGAGGAGGTTTTGCAGCAACTCCCGATCGCCGCTGCAAAACCCCTCCTCCCAGTCATGCTACAACACCATCGCCCAATGGAACATATGACAGAACTTCGCCGGTGGTCCCCCTCGAAAACCCTTTCCGCCTATGGGGAGAAAACGAGCATAACCTCCACACCCTCCGCCCGTATATTAATCCCCCCACCCGCCACCACTCGATTCCCCAGCCGACCGCCCTGGACCGCGAGGGTGAGCTGATCGGGGGTGCTCACGGTCGCCGCGATAGTCAGCCCTACCCGGGTCAATTCGGACTGGAGGCGATCCACACGCTCCGCGTAGGCGATCGCCCTGTCGGGACGATAGGACAGGCTCGCCTGAATGGCTCCCCCGGCGGTGAGCGTCGCAAAATCCTCTAACGCCAGCTGGACCCCCAGGGCTTTCTCAAGCGCCGGGCGAAGGGCGGCATCCACCTCCTGGGCCAGGCCGACAGGTTGAACGGTCGGAGGCGCTTCCGTTGGGGCGGGGGAGGGCTCAGGCGCCGTCCCGGGGGTCTGTGTCGGTTCCACGGTCTCGATCGGTCCGGCCCTTTCCGTGGCCCATGCCCAGATCATATTCTGCAAACCCATCAGGGCTCCTTCCACCCCATCCGGAAACTGCAATCCCATCCATATGACGCTGCCCCCCGGCGAGGTCAACGTCGTAGGATCCCGCACCTCAATCCCCTGCCCGCGCAGCGCTTCCGCCAGACGATCCCCGACCTCCGCACCCAGCGTGGAGGAGAACTGATAGATCCCGAGAACCCCCTCACGACCTTCCGATCGGACCTCGAAGAAGCAGGTCCGCTGCGGTTGAAGCCCAACCTGTCGAATCGCCGGGCGAAGAGCCTGATCCATCACACGGCCCGGATCGGAAAGCGGGGAAGCGGAGCCCCGCACATCCGCGCCGGGCAGCGGAACCGGGATCGGCACAGGGAATGGTAATCCGCCGAAGGCAGCAAAGGATGGGCATTCCATGGCCTCTGGAGCCGTTGGGCCCGAAGGGGTGGGGATCGAAGGCGTCGGGGAAGGCATCCGGACACAGCCGATCAGCCCGAAGATCCCCCCCAGCGCCAAGATCAGGAACCCGATCGATCGGCTGGTGACCATTTTGACCTCCTCTCCGTTCGGTTACGAAGATTCCTCCCCTTCCCTGAGGAGGGCGTTTGCTTATGTGGATGTGGAAGGCGCTTCCCGGGACGGCTCGTGAACGGGAGGTGTTCCTTCCGGGCCCGACCCGGCCGGTCGCGCCGAAGGAGGCGGATACGGACGCGTGCCGAATCGGCTGAGGAAGGTGCTTCCCAGCGCCATGGCCACGAGGAGGAGACGGATCACAGGTCCCCCACAGAGGGGCAGCAGATCGGCCAGCGACCAGAGCGACCAGATCATCGCCATCCCGATGATCAGGGCAACCCCAGATGGCCATCCGGGGGAGAGGGAGGGCCCCAATCGCAAGCTCACCAGATGGCCCATGGAGATCAGGCCGAAGAGAACAGCGCCGCTGAGCAACCCGAGGAAGAGCAGCGCCAGAGGGATGCCGATGATGGTGAGGGCCAGGATCAGGATCACCACGACGCTCAGCAACAGGATCAGCGCCCCGATCCCCAGGCTGATCGCCGGGGCCAGCTCCAGCGTGCGGGCGCTCCGAGCCACCGGCCCGGGGAAGAAGAACGTCACCACCAGCGCCAGCAGGATCAGCCCCAAACCGCCCAGCAGCATCCGGAACGCCCGATCCGCCCAGGCCAGCAGCCCTTCCGGCGCAGCGCCCGGCAGGAAACCCCTCAGGCCCGACACGATGCGAGGGGTTGTGATCGTCACCTGCCGGCCTTCCACGACGGCCCCTGGGGCCCGTTCCAGCGCACCGGGGAGCGTGACCAGATCCCCTCGCACCCGGGCGGAGGCGCCCAGCCGCACCTGCGGGCTCAGCGCGATCACGTCCCCTTCCACAACCCCATCGATGATCGCCGGCCCGCCCAGAACCACCAGATCCCCATCCAGATGGGCATCAGCCTCGATACGGACCTCCCCCTGGATGACCACCACATCTCCTGCCATTTGCGAGCCCGCAGGCAACACGAAGGCGGAGCCGATCACCACCTGATCCTGCTGGGGGCTCGTGGGGGAGATCCCCCCTCCCAGGCCGATCCATATCGCCAGCAACAGCACAGATAGAATCGCCATAAGAACCTCCGGGATGGATCATCGGGAATACTGCATTCGGCTGATCCCTTTCATGGACGCCCAGAGCCCCATGGTCAGCACAACTGCCGCCCCCAGCAGCGCGATCAGGACCCGCGAAGCGATGGGAAGACGGATCAGATCCCAGAACACCAGGCTTAGGGAAGGGATCCAGCTCCACAGATCTTCCAGCCAGCCCCGCAGGCTCCAGAGGGGCTCCGCCCAGAGCGCCGCGATCCCCAGCCCGATCGCGATGAACACCCCCATCGCGCCCCAGCGTTCCCACCACCCATACCGGCGGATCCGCCGGGAGATCCGGAGGGGGAGGTCGGGGGGAGGAAAGGTCATGGGAATGGCTCGAAGACGGGCATCCGTTTCGAGCACCGCCTCCCAGATCGCCCGGCATGTCGCGCAAACGCTCTGATGCGCCATCCACTGGCGGGCCTCGACCTCGGACAGCCCGCCCTCCAGGGCTTCCATCATTCGATCACGAAACTGCTCGCAGGTCATGATCGCCTCCGGGCCGGGGAAGGTGCGGCGGATGGCGGATCGCCGGCATGGACCAGGGGATAGAGATGCTCCGCCAGCCGAAGCCGGGCACGATGCAGACGGACCCGAACCGCCTCCCGAGAGACGCCCAGAATCGAAGCGATCTCTTCGCAGGATCGCTCATGCCAGTAATACAGAACCAGGACCATTCGATCCTCATGGCTCAGCCGCAAAAGGGCTTGCTGGATCTGCTCCTCCTGATCGCGCCGTTCGACGACGGATTCCGGGTGATCCCTCGAAGGGGCAACGATTTTCGACTCCAGATCTTCCAGGGGGACGGAGGGCCGACGGGCTCGTAGCTGATCGATGCAGTAATGGGCGGCGATGGACAGGATCCAGGAGGCCGGCGGACGTTGCGGATCATATGTGGCGAGGCCGCGGTAGATCCGCAGGAAGATCTCCTGCGTGGCGTCCTCCGCCTCTTGAGGATCCCCGAGCATCCGATAAGCCAGGTTGTAGATCGGACGGGTATAGACCGCAATCAGACGCTCAAAGGCCTCCAGATCCCCCGCTCGGGCGGCCAGGAGCCAGCGCCGCTCTTCCTCGGACTCTGGGTGGGTGGCTGGGGCGTTCATCGGTCTCCCCCGACTGCCGGATGCTGAGCCCCCAGCTGGAGGCCGGATAGCGCCTTTCGATCCTCTCACCGGTTTCTCCATCGGCTCATTTTCAAGCAGCGCGCGCCCTGAGGAGCCAGGGCGATCCTTCCTGGGAGACGGGGGGCACCCCATCCCTTTCTTTAGGCAGGGGGAACTGGAGGCCCTGACCCTATCCCCTGGCTGTTCGGTCCATGAAGCTTTACGAGGAGGATCCGGGAGCGGTTACACGGCACTTCGATCCCTGCCGGTGGTCACCTCAAAGAGCAAGGATTCGGGCCATCGCACGGATCTGTCTGATCCGGCTCATCAGCGGTAAAAAAATGGGGCGGCTTCGCCGCCCCATTTGTAAAACCCCTCGCCATCCTCACCCCACTTATGCATCGAAAAGCCGGTAGGCGATCCATCCTGCCAGCGGCGGCATGAACAGCGTGGAAATCAGACGGGCTGCCATCAGGCGAGGGCCCAGGATGGCGAATTCCAGCGGCAGCCGGGTCAAGGACCAGAGGGACCAAGCGGTGATGAAGGCGACAACGGCCCCTGTCCCGGCCCCAGCCCGATGCAGCATCGCGATCAACGGGAAGGAGACAAAGGGTCCGCCCGGGATGAGCATCCCCACCCCGCTGGCGATCAGGATCCCACGCAGCCCGGCACCCGGTCCCAGCCATCGCGCGATGGCCTCCCGGGGGATCAGCACCTCAGAAAATCCGATCAGGATGAAGATCCCCACAAAAAGAGGAAGAAAATCCCATATCGCCTGCAACGTCCTTCGCCAGCCTGCCGTGGCGACCTCCCCACCCCGGAAATGGGCGATCGCGATCATGGCTGCCGCCAGGATCAGAACCACCATCGTCCCGATATCCATACCGCCTGGCCTCCGCCTTCGATCTGCTGGTCGCTCGCTCATGCGGGTTCCCGTTGATCCGGATTCAGGGATTTGGGCAAAGGCGCGAACGATCTCCGATGGGCTCCCCGATGGGGGCCGGGCGCTTGTGCCCCCTCGCAAGCCAGCCAGCGGGCCAATGCGGTTCAGCGCCCCTCCTCATAATATTCCTGAAGGCTTTTCACGGTAAAGCCGTGATCCCGCATGGCCCGGATGGCCTGGACGGCCGCTGCGGCCGCCGAGAGGGTGGTGAGCAGCGGCACCCCATACCGCACCGCCGCCTGGCGGATCCGCATCCCGTCGGTGTAAGCCCGGGGGCCTAAGGGCGTGTTCAGGATCAGCTGCACCCGCCCCTCCCGGATGGCATCCACCACGTGAGGGGAGCCCTCGCTGACTTTGTTCACCACCTCCACCGGGAGCCCCACCCGCCGCAGCGCCTCCGCTGTGCCCCGCGTGGCCATCAGCCGGAAGCCCATCCGATGGAAATCCCGCGCGATCTTCAGCACGCTCCCCTTGTCGAAATCGTTCACCGAGATCAGCACCGTCCCGGTCAGCGGGAGGGCGTCCCCGGCGGCCATCTCCGCCTTGGCGAAGGCATGGCCGAAGGTCTCCGCCCAGCCCATCACCTCCCCGGTGGACTTCATCTCCGGCCCCAGGATGGCATCCGCCCCGGGCAGCTTCCGGAAGGGCAGCACCGCCTCTTTCACAAAGAACGCCCGGACCTCCGGGGAGCGGGTGAAGCCGATCTCCTCCAGGGACTGTCCCAGCATCACCCGGGTGGCGATCCGCGCCAGGGGGATGCCGGTGGCTTTGCTGATGAAGGGGACCGTGCGGGAGGCCCGCGGGTTGGCTTCCAGGACGTAGACGATCTCATCTTTGATGGCGAACTGGATGTTGATCAGCCCGCGCACCCCCATGGCCAGGGCGATCCGCTCGGTGTATTCCTCAATGATCTGAAGGTGATAGCGGGAGATCTTGTAAGGGGGGAGCACGCATGCGGAATCCCCCGAGTGCACCCCTGCCTCCTCGATATGCTGAAGGATGCCCCCGATGACCACCCGCTTCCCATCGGCCACCGCATCCACCTCCACCTCGTAAGCATCTTCGAGGAAACGATCGATGAGCACGGGGCGCTCCGGCGAGATCCAGACCGCTTCCCGCATATAGGCCTTCAGGGTCTCCTCATCATAGCAGATGGCCATCGCCCGACCGCCCAGCACATAGCTGGGCCGGACCAGGACCGGGTAGCCGATGTCCCGGGCGACCCTGAGGGCTTCCTCCACGGAAGTCGCGGTCCCATGCTCCGGTTGCGGGATATCCAGATCCCGCAGCAGCGCGCTGAAGCGGCCCCGATCCTCCGCCAGATCGATGGCATCGGGGGAGGTGCCCAGGATCGGAACGCCGGCGCGATGCAGGGGCATGGTCAGGTTGAGAGCCGTCTGACCCCCGAATTGCACGATCACCCCCAGCGGCCGTTCCCGCTCGACGATGTTCAGCACATCCTCGAAAGTCAACGGCTCGAAATACAGGCGGTCCGAAGTGTCATAGTCCGTGCTCACCGTCTCCGGATTCGAGTTCACCATGATCGATTCGATCCCCAGCTCCCGCAGGGCGAAGGCCGCCTGACAGCAGCTGTAATCGAACTCGATCCCCTGCCCGATCCGGTTCGGCCCGCTGCCGATGATCACCACCTTCGGGCGATCCGTCGGCGGGGCCTCATCGCTTTCCTCATAGGTGCTGTAAAGATAGGGGGTGTAGGCCTCAAATTCCGCCGCGCATGTATCCACCTGCGCATAACGCGGGCGGATGCCCGCCGCCTCGCGGCGCTGCCGGACCTCCCGCTCCGTGCATCCCCAGAGGGCGGCCAGCTGGGCGTCGGAAAAGCCCTCGCGCTTGGCCTGGCGGAGCAACGCGGCCGGCACGGTGGAAAGGGTATAGCGGCGCAGCTCCCGTTCCCGCTCCACCAGCTCCGCCATCTGGACGACGAACCACGGATCATAACCGGTCAGAGCGGCGATCTCCTCGACCGACAGGCCCTCCATGAGGGCGTCGTGGACGGCCCGCAGGCGATCCGGGTTGGGGCAGATCAGGGCGGCCCGCAGGTCCGCCGGCCGCCGCTCCGGGGGGAAGCCCTCGAAGCCCCGCGCCCCGATCTCCAGCCCCCGCATGGCCTTCTGGAGCGCCTCCTTGAAGGTCCGCCCGATGGCCATCACCTCCCCCACGGATTTCATCTGGGGGCCCAGGGTGGGATCCGCCCCGGGGAACTTCTCGAAGGCCCAGCGGGGGATCTTCACCACCACGTAATCCAGGGCCGGCTCGAAGGCGGCCACCGTGCGCCGGGTGATCTCGTTCCGGAGCTCATCCAGGGTGTAGCCCACCGCCAGCAGGGCCGCGATTTTCGCGATGGGGAATCCCGTGGCCTTGGAGGCCAGGGCGGAGGAGCGGGAGACCCGCGGGTTCATCTCGATGACCCGCATCCGGCCGTCGCGGGGGTTCACCGCGAACTGGACGTTGGAACCGCCCGTTTCCACCCCCACCGCGCTCATCACCGCCCGCGCCCAGTCCCGCATCCGCTGATACTCTTTATCGGTCAGCGTCTGGGCCGGGGCGACCGTGATGGAATCCCCGGTGTGAACCCCCATGGGGTCCAGGTTCTCGATGGAACAGACCACCACGAAGTTATCGTGGCGGTCGCGCATCACCTCCAGCTCGAACTCCTTCCACCCGAGGAGCGACTCCTCGATCAGGGCGGAGCCCACGGGGCTGAGGCGCAGGGCGAGATCCACGCGATCGATCAATTCCTCCCGGGAACGGGCGATGCCGGCCCCGGTGCCGCCCAGGGTGAAGGAGGGGCGGATCAGCACCGGATAGCCCACGCGCTCTGCGAAATCCACCGCCTCCTCCACCGAACGGGCCAGGATGCTGTGGGGAACCTCCAGCCCGGCCCGTTCCATCGCCTCCTTGAACGCCAGGCGATCCTCCGCGATCCGGATCGCCTGAGGCGAAGCGCCGATCAGCTCCACACCGTAACGCTCCAGCACGCCGCTTTCATAGAGGGCCATCGCCAGGTTCAGCGCCGTCTGGCCGCCCAGCGTGGGGAGCAGGGCGTCCGGGCGCTCCCGGGCGATGATCCGCTCCACCATCTCCGGCGTCAGGGGCTCGATATACGTGGCATCCGCGAACTCCGGATCCGTCATGATCGTGGCCGGGTTCGAGTTCACCAGGATCACCCGGTAACCCTCCCGCCGCAGGGCCTTGAGGGCCTGGGTTCCCGAGTAATCGAACTCGGCCGCCTGGCCGATGATGATGGGGCCCGATCCGATCACCAGGATGGATCGGATGTCCGTGCGCCGTGGCATAGCGGAACCGCACCTCCGCGGATGGATCAACGCGCGCCGAATCCTCATGCGGGGTTTTCCACGCGCCCTGTTCCGAGGTCCGAACGGGGGCCAGGGCCCTTCCTCTAAGACGATCCCGGGATCTCCCTCCAGATTGAAACGGCGAAAGGCCTCGCTCAACGCCCCAATCGCTTCACCCACTCATCGAACAGCGGATCCGCATCGTGGGGGCCGGGGTTGGCCTCCGGATGGTATTGCACCGAGAACACCGGCCGGCCCCTCAACGTCAGGCCCTCCACCGTGCCATCGTTCAGGTTGATGTGGGTGATCACCGCCTCCCGCGGATCCAGCGTATCCGGATCCACCGCGTAATTATGGTTCTGGGCGGTGATCCGCACCCGGCCGGTGGCCGCTTCTCGAACCGGGTGGTTGCTCCCGTGGTGGCCGAAGGGAAGTTTATACGTTCGGGCGCCGATGGCCTGAGCGATCAACTGATGGCCCAGGCAGATGCCGAAGAGGGGAATCCCCGTCTCCAGCAACTGCCGCACCGTCTCGACGATCCCGGGCAGCCCGGCTGGATCTCCCGGGCCGTTGGAGAGGACGATGCCATCGGGTTGCATGCGGAGAACGTCCCTGGCGGGCGTATAGGCGGGCACCACCGTCACGCGGCAACCCCGGTCGACCAGCCGGCGCAGGATGGAGCGCTTGACCCCGAAATCGTAAACCACCACGTGATGGCGCGGCTCGGGGATCGGATGGAAGCCGTGGGGCTGCCAGCGGCCCGATCCTTCCGTCCACGTGTAAGGGGCGGCGCAGGTGACCTCGCGCACCGTGTCCCGTCCTTCCAGGCCCTCCCACGAACAGGCCATCTCCACCAGAGCCTCCGGGTCCGCGTCCTCCTCTGTCGAGAGGGCGCCCTTCATCACCCCTTTGGTGCGGATCAGCCGGGTGAGGGCCCGGGTGTCGACCTCGCTCAACCCCGGGACACCGTGGCGGGCCAGATAGGCCTCCAGGCTCTCCGTCGCCCGCCAGTTCGAAACCACCGGGCTCAGAGCGCGGACGATGAAAGCGGCCACCTGGGGGCGATCGCTCTCCACATCCTCATCGTTCACGCCGACGTTGCCGATGTGGGAACAGGTCATCACCACCATCTGGCCCCGGTAGGAAGGATCCGTGAGGATCTCCTGGTAGCCGGTCATTGCGGTGTTGAACACCACCTCGCCGACCACCGTCGCGCGGGCTCCGAAGGCCCGGCCGACCATGACCGTCCCATCCTCCAGCGCCAGGATCCCCCGCATTCCCCCCTCCTCCGACAGGGACGCATTTGGGGCGGAATCTTAAACAGGCCCCGCCCGGTTGTCAAGGGAGTTAGGGGGGGCTTATCGAAGGGCACATCCGACCGGTGTTCCCTCCCTACCCCCCCACCTTCCGGCCGGACCGCGGGTATTCCATGATGGAACTTCTCTCAGGAGGCTGAACATGCGTCTCTTGAGGTCCTGGCGCTGGATGACAGGTTTCGGGATGCTCACGCTGCTCCTGGGCGGGCTGGCTCTGGCCACCCTGGGGGCTGCGGGCCGCCCGCCATGGGGCGATCCGGCTCGCCCCGTCTGGTATTACGGGCGGCTGGTTCCGTTCGGGGAGCTGCTGGCCCGCGGCATCGAGCCCCATTGCCATGATGGCCTGGGGCCAGGAGTCATCACCTGCTATAACACCAACGAAGAACTGGCCGCCGCAACGGGGCTGGATCTGCCTGGCACCGATCCGGACCGGGTGCGTCGCTTGCGGGAGACGATGGGCCGTCCGGATGCCCCGTCCGCGGGAACGGCCTATGTGCCGGTCTGGTATTACGGCCGCCTGGTGCCCTTTGAGGAACTGTTGAACCAGGGCATCGAGCCGCACTGCCACGATGGCCTGGGGCCGGGGATCATCACCTGCTACAACACCAACGAGGAGCTGGCCGCTGCTACCGGGCTCGATCTCCCCGGGGTAGATCACAACCGGGTGGAGCAGCTGCGACGCTCAGGCGCCGTTCTCCCGGCCCAGTGCGCTTACTACGCTGTGGTCTGGCAGGATATTTACTATGGGGGGCGAAACGTCGCGCTCTGCTATGACTACAATGACTTTCGTTCCATCAATTTTAACGACATCGCCTCCTCCATCTTTATCCCATCCGGCGCAGGAGCCAGCACCTACTTTGAGGACATCAACTATGGAGGCGATCGGCGCACGTTTACGATGAGCATCCCCGATCTTCGGGCTTACAACTTCAACGACGTTATCTCCTCCGCCCGGCGGGGGTATTGAGCGCCTGCCCCCCCTTTTCGGAGGGGACGCGAGGCAGGGCGTAAGTGAAGCAACGGGCCCCTGGCGGAATGCCGGCCTGCCGGGGGCCTCTCGGGAAGGTTTACACACACGATCGCCGATCCAGAGCACCGGGATTCCAATGTCGCCCGGTGAAGGGGGATCCCCCCTTACCCCAAACCACCATACGGAAACCATTCGATGGATCAGGGGCGGACGGAACAGGAAGTGATCCGACGCTGGCGCGCAGGAGATCCAGAAGGGCTGGCGGTGCTGGTCCGCCTTTATGAGTTGCGGGCATTGCGCACCGCTTACCTGATTCTACAGGATCGAATGGATGCGGAGGATGCCGTTCAGAACGCTTTCCTCCGCGCCTGGATTTATCGCCGCCGCTTCGATCCCCAGCGTCCGTTCTGGCCATGGTTCCTTCAACTGGTGATCCGCGAAGCCCGGCGGATCGCAGGGCGACGCCCCTCGACATCTGTGGCGGATACCGGGAGCGATGCAGATCGTGCGGACATAGAGGAATGGAAGGATCCCGGGCATGCTCCGGATCTCATCGCGGAGCGGAAGGAATCCGCGAGAGCGCTTCAACAGGCCCTGCAGCGCCTCTCGCCAGCACAGCGAACGGCCATCGTGCTGCGCTACTATCATGGCCTCGCGGAGAAAGAGATCGCCGGGATCATGGGCTGCAGCGTCGGCGCTGTCAAACATTATCTGTATGAAGCGAGGCTGAGGCTTCGGGACATGCTCAACTCGGGGGAAACACAACTGTAACACGTTGCATCGGCTTACCGGGACAAGTCTCACGGATTTGCAGGAGGAGGATCTCCAATGGATGAGCGGGAACTCCGTCGCATGCTGGAAGAGCTGGCGGAGGAGGGTTTTCCGGAGCCCGTGGGGCTGTGGCCTCGCCTTCGGACACGCATCGAGGCCTCCTCCCATGCAACCGCCGTGGGCCAGTGGATTCGGCGGCCGCTGGCATGGGGGCTGGCACTGCTCATGCTGGCGATCGGAATCGGCACGGGCGCTTACGCGGGAGGCCTGTGGAGGGCCTTCCTGCTCGCCCGTGAGCCCATGGGCTCCTCTCTGGCCACGCCGCTGGGTTTGCAACAGGAGCGGGATGGATACCGGATCACACTGGAATGGGCCTACGCGGACTGGAATTCGATTCGGATCGGCTATCGCATCCAGGGCCCATCGGAGCCCCAGCAACGGGTGGAGATCCCGGCGATCCGTCTCCAGGATGAGGCCGGCCGCCTCTTTTCCCCTGAGGTCCAGGAGGGCCTGGTGGGTGCTTCCGAACAGCTCGGCTTCGCGCTTCCGCCGGGGGAACAGGCCTTCGTGACCGCCTTCGATACATGGGGGCATGAGCCGCTTCCAGACCCCCTGCGCCTGCAGCTCACGTTCCAGCTCCAAACGGCGCTCGATCCGCAACCCGGAGGGAACCCCTCAGGCTTCCGACAGGCGATCGGGCCCTTTGTCTTCTCCTTCACGATCCCTGTGCGTCCGGGCTATGTCCTTCGCGGGCCGCGCTCAGCGATGGCCAACGGGGTCACCGTGACTCTCGAACGGCTGGTCGCCGCCCCCTCAGGAGTCAAGGCGCGGCTCTGTGCGGCCCCTCTGGATCCGCAACGATCGTGGAGCATGATCCCCGTGTTACGGCCGGATCCGCATACCGCCTTCCCCGGGGGGGTCCGCCGTGAGGGGGAAGCATGCTTTCGCGCCTTCTTCCCGGTAGGAGTCACAGACCTGCGCCTCTCCGAAGGATCGCTCCAGGTCATGGAATTGATCGGTTGGGATCCTTCCGGACGGACAGAGCCCCTGCGCCTGCCGGGCCCATGGCGCATCGCCCTGGCCCCGGAACCATAAGCGGTTCGCCGGGCCTTCTGCCCTGCGAACGCTTCGGATAGGCCCGTGGCTCCGCCCCGAGGTCGGCTGCCCATAAGAGCCCTCCTGCTCACGTGTGGGTATACTTTTGCTATCCTCCCAGCCTGCCCCGTGCCGCGCAATACACACGGAATGTTCGAAAACCAACATCAGAAAATTCCGGATATAATCGTTGAGTCAACCTCCGCTCACACAGAAGCAATCGACAATCTTCTGGCTTCAAATCCGATCCTGAGCGCCAGGGTCCATCGGCTCGGCTCGACGCACCTCGGTCTCAGCGATCTGACCTGGAGTATCCCGGAAGGCCCTCATCCCCCATGCGGGCGCTACGACTCCCATGCGACTCCCGAAAGCGAACGCGGCCTATGTGCCTTTGCGAAAACGGACGGAATACCTGTTCTCGGATACTCGCGTTGTAGGCAAAGCGAAGGCCCGGTTCTTTCATGAGCTGGGATTCCACGATGAGTCGGACTTCCCCTTACGTGCACTTTCCCTCAGCATCCCCCCCGGCCGCGCGCACGACGCGACCGGATATGGGAGCTCCCTCCCCACGCCTTCCGCGGAGGACACCGTTCAACCGGCATGGAGCGCCCGGCCTGCTCGTGCACGCCTTCCTTAGGCGTCCGCCCCGCTTCCCGGCGGCCCCCACATCGGACCGGAAAAATTGACGAACCCCCC
>BEHY01000015.1 GCA_002898735.1 Candidatus Thermoflexus japonica | reverse complement strand
GCCCGGTAGGCGGCGGAGGCGAAGGGATCGCTCAGCAGGCCCTCCGGGCTGACCATGTTCTCCGTCGCCGCGCGCACCGTCGCCTCATCCAGCCGCTGGCCGGCCAGCGCCTGCTCCACGTTCACGGCCCGGAAGGCCTTAGGGGCTGCGCCGGTGATCCCGATGCGGGCCTCCCGACAGATCCCGTTCTCCACCCGGACCACGACGGCGACCCCGACCACGGCGTATCGGGAGGCCGGATGCGGGAATTTCTCATAGGCCCAGCCCATGCCTTTGCCCAGAACCGGCACGTGGACCTCGGTGAGGATCTCGCCGGGCTGGAGAGCGGTGGTCAGCATCCCCACAAAGAAATCATCGGCGGCGATCGTCCGCTCCCCGTTGGGGCCGACGGCTTTGATCGTGGCCCCCAGGGCCAGCATCGCCGCCGGGTAATCCGCCGCCGGGTCCGCGTGGGCAAGGCTTCCGCCGATGGTGCCCATGTTGCGCACCGGAGGATTCCCAATGTGGGCGGCCACCTCCGGCAGGAGGGGACACCACCGCTTCAGCTCCTCCGAGAACTCCACCTCCCGATGGGTGGTCAACGCCCCGATGACCACCGTGCCGTCGATCCGCCGGATCCCTTTCAGCTCGGCCACACGTCCGATGTCCACCAGCGCTGGCGGGTTCGCCAGGCGCAGCTTCATCAATGGGATCAGGGAGTGCCCGCCGGCCAGCACCTTCGCCTCCGGATGCTGTCGCAGGAGGTTCAGGGCCTCCTGCAGAGTGCTCGCCCGGTAGTATTCAAAGGACGCCGGATACATCGTCCCCTCCTCTCCGGTTCGGGTCAGCGGGTGGGGAGGGGCCGGAGAGCCCCTCCCCTGATGTGGCTCAGGCGGCGCGGGCGGCCTGGATCGCCCGCCAGATCTTCTCCGGGGTGAGCGGCATGTCGATGTGGCGGATCCCGAAGGGCGCCAGCGCATCCATCACCGCGTTGACGGCCGCTGCTGTGGCCGCGATCGTGCCGGTCTCGCCGATGCCCTTCACCCCCAGCGGGTTGTGCGGGCACGGCGTCACCGTGTGATCGATCTCAAAGGGCGGCAGGTCATCGGCCCGCGGGAGCGCATAGTCCAGCAGGGACGCCGAGAGGAGCTGCGCGTTTTCATCGTAGATCGCGCCCTCCAGCAACGCCTGGCCGATCCCCTGGGCGATGCCCCCGTGGACCTGCCCCTCGGCGATCAATGGGTTGATGATCCGCCCGGCATCGTCCACCGCCACGTAACGCAGGATCTTCACCTTTCCGGTCTCCGGGTCCACCTCCACCACGCAGATGTGGGTGCCGAAGGGGAAGGTGAAGTTCTTCGGATCATAGAAGGAAGAGGCCTCCAGCCCCGGCTCCAGGCCCGGCGGGTAGTTGTGGGCGAGATACGCCTGGAGGGCGACCTCCTGGAAGGTCTTGAAGCGGTCCGGCACACCCTTCACGTAGAACTTGCCATCCTCGAAGACCACGTCTTCCTCGGCGGCCTCCAGGAGGTACGCAGCGATCTTGCGGGCCTTCTCCTTGATCTTCTGGAGGCTCAGGACGATGGCGCTGCCGCCCACAGGGGCGCTGCGGCTGCCGTAAGTGCCCATCCCGAAGGGGACGCTCCCGGTATCCCCATGGACGATCTCGACATCCTCAATGGGGATGCCCAGCTCGTCGGCCACGATCTGGGCGAAGGCCGTCTCGTGGCCCTGGCCGTGGGTGTGGGAGCCGGTGTAGACCGTCACTTTCCCGGTGGGGTGCACCCGGACCAGGGCGCTTTCCCAGAGGCCGGCCTGGGCGCCCAGGGAGCCCACGACCTGAGAGGGGGCGATGCCGCACGCCTCGATGTAACAGGAGAACCCGATGCCGATGTAGCGGCCCTGCTTGCGGAGCTCCTCCTGCTGCCGGCGCAGCTCCTTGTAGCGGATCGCCTCCAGGGCTTTGTTCAGGGCGCCCTCGTAGTTGCCGCTGTCATACTGGAGGGCCACCGGGGTCTGATAGGGGAACTTATCCGGCGGGATGAAGTTCTTCCGCCGGAACTCCGCGGGGTCCTCCCCCAGCTCCCGGGCCATCAGGTCCATCAGGCGCTCCACCACGTAGGTGGCCTCCGGCCGTCCGGCCCCCCGGTAGGCGTCCACCGGGGTGGTGTGGGTGAAGACCCCCGTCACCTCGCAGTAGATGGTGGGGATCTCATACTGGCCGGAGAGCAGGGTGCCGTAGAGGTAAGTCGGGATCGCCGGGGCGAAGGTGGAGAGATAGGCGCCCAGGTTGGCGATGGTCTTCACCCGCATCCCCAGGATCTTCCCCTTTTCGTCCACCGCCAGCTCCGCTTCGGTGATGTGGTCGCGGCCGTGGGCGTCGCTCACGAAGCTCTCCCGCCGCCGCGCCGTCCACTTCACCGGCCGGCCCACCTGCCGGGCGGCCCAGGTGACGATGGTCTCCTCCGGATAGAGGAAGATCTTGCTGCCGAAGCCGCCGCCCACGTCGGGGGAGATCACCCGGAGCTTGTGCTCGGGGATGCCCAGGACGAAGGCCGCCATGAGCAGCCGGTGGACGTGGGGGTTCTGGCTGGTGACCCAGAGGGTGTATTCATCGGTGGCCGGGTTATACTGGGCCATCGCCGCCCGGGGCTCGATGGCGTTGGGGATCAGGCGCTGGTTGACCAGCTCGACTTTCACCGTCCGATGGGCCCGACGGAAGGCCTCATCGGTCTTCTCCCGGTCGCCGATGGACCAGCGGAAGCAGACGTTGTCGGGAGCCTCGTCGTGGACGGCAGGGGCGCCGGGCTGGAGGGCTTTCGCCCCATCGGCCACCGCCGGGAGCGGCTCATACTCCACCTCCACCAGCTCCGCCGCGTCCTCCGCCGTATAGCGATCCTCGGCGATCACCACCGCCACGATCTCCCCCATGTGGCGGACCTTATCCACGGCCATCGGGTAGTGAGGGGGCAGCTTCATCCCGGGGAGCAGCCAGCCGCAGGGGAGGGACTTCACCCCGCTGTCCACCATGTCCTTCCCGGTGAACACCGCGATCACGCCGGGATGCTGGAGCGCTTTCTCCTTATGGATGGCCCTGATCCGGGCGTGGGCGTGGGGGCTGCGCACCATCGCCGCGTAGACCAGGCCGGGAAGGGTGAGGTCATCGACATAGGTGCCGCGCCCGGTGATAAAGCGCGGATCCTCCCGCCGTTTCATCGCCACACCGAAATAACGCGTCGCCATCGCCGCCTCCTTTCCGGCGTTCGGAGTCGGGGAGCACGAGGTTGAGCTCAGGCCTGGACACGGAGCTTCTCCGCCGCGTAGCGCACGGCCCGGACGATGTTGTGGTAACCGGTGCAGCGGCAGTAGTTGCCCTCCAGGGCGTGGCGGATCTCCTCATCGGTCGGGTTGGGGTTGCGCTGCAGCAGGTCATACGCGGCGAGGATCATCCCGGGGGTGCAGAAACCGCACTGGAGGCCGTGCATCTCCCAGAAGCCTTCCTGGAGGGGATGGAGCTGGCCGTTCCGCGCCAGGCCTTCGATCGTGGTGATCTGGGCCCCGTCCGCCTGCACCGCGAACACCGTGCACGACTTCACGGCCTTCCCATCCATCAGGACCACGCAGGCACCGCATTGACTGGTGTCACATCCCACGTGGGTCCCGGTCAGCCCCAGAACCTCCCGGAGGAAATGCACCAGGAGCATCCGGGGCTCCACCTCCCGCTGGTAAACCTGGCCGTTCACCGTGATCGTCACCGGAACTTTCATAGGCCCCTCCTGTTCGCAGGATGAAACGTCCTGCTGTCTCCCGATGGGCCGGTGTCCATCGGGCGAAGACCCGAAGGCGTTCAGAGGGAGGCCAGCTGGGCTTCCAGGTTCTTCAATCCCTGGTTCACCAGCATCTGGGCTGTGGGCTCCAGGAGCCGGGCGCCCATGCTCATGAGCAGCCCGGTCACTTTGGCCTCGCCCTCATAATGCATCACGGTCTCCCCATCGTCCGCGGTGAGATCGATGGTGCCGTTCGCATCCACCGTGCCTTGAGGTCCTTGAGCCTGGATCCGGATGCGGTAGTGGTTCGGGGGGTCGATCTCGGAGAGGGTGATGCGGGCTTTGTAGCGGCCGCTGATGGGCCCAATGCCCAGGCGCATTTCCGCCTCGTAAACGTTGTCGCCCACCGGCTCCAGACGCTCCACTCCCGGGAGCAGACGAGCGATCACCTGGGGATTCATCAGGGCCCCCCAGACGCGATCGATCACCGCCTTGAACCGATAGGATCCCTTCAGCTGCATTGTGGCACTCGCTCAGGGGATGTTCCTGGAAGGCAATTCCGATTATACTCACAGACCTTAATCCCTGTCAAGCCTCGGCTCCGGAGGACGCATTCTTGCATAGAAAAATATCATCGTTGGGCCAGTTCGAGAAATATATAACAAATTAGTGACATTTTTGGCAATAAAATTTGAATTCTCTGAAGAATTGCGGGCCGGTTTCCTTCGGGGCGGTTACGGCCCGCCCGCCCGGAGGGCGGAGGGCCCTTCCGTGGACATGGCGCGCGGGTTATGCTATAACCACCAGAGTGGGTTCCCAGAAAGTCAATCCATGGGAGGTTTTCATGCAGATCGAAATCCGAATCGGCGCGATCCAGGAGGTCGAGGCGGATGCGGTGGTGGTGAACCTGCTGGAGGGCGTCCCCACCCCTGGCGGGGCCACCGCGGCGGTCGATCGGGCGCTGGAAGGACGGATCTCCCGGGTGCTGGCCGCTGGGGATTTCCGGGGCCGCCTAGGCGAGACCCTGGTTCTTTACACCGACGGTCGGATCCCGGCACCCCGGGTCATCCTGGTGGGGCTGGGACCGGAGGCTTCGTTCCATGCGGAGAAGGTTCGCCACGCCGCGGCGGCGGCCGCTCAGCGGGCCCGCGAGTTGAAGGTGCGGCGGCTCGCCACGGTGATCCACGGGGCCGGCCGCGGGGGTCTGTCTCCTGAAGAGGCGGCCCAGGCCACGGTGGAGGGCACGTTGCTGGGCCTCTACACCTATCAGCGAAAAAAGGAAAACGCCGACCGCCAGGGGCCGGAGGCCCTCCTTCTGGTGGAGTTCGATGCCGCGAAAGAGGCCGCCATCGCCGCCGGAGCCCGCCGCGGGGAGATCCTGGCCCGCTTTGTGAACCGGGTTCGAGATTGGGTGAACGAGCCCGGATCGGATATGACCCCCCGACGTCTGGCGGAGGAGGCGAGCGGGCTGGCCTACGAGGTCGGCATCCGCGCCCAGATCCTGGACGAGCGGCAGATCGCAGCGCTGGGGATGGGCGCGTTGACCGCCGTCTCCCGGGGCAGCGAGGAACCGCCTCGCTTCATCATCCTGGAATACGCCCCGGAGGGACGCCTCGAGCGGCCGGTGGTCCTGGTGGGGAAGGGGATCACGTTCGATAGCGGGGGTCTGAATCTGAAAAGCGAAGAGGGGATGCTGACGATGAAGGGGGATATGGCCGGCGCCGCGGCCGTGCTGGGGGCCGCCCTGGCCGCCGCCGCCCTCCAGCTCCCCGTCCCGGTGGTGGCCCTGGCGCCGGCCTGTGAGAACATGCCCTCCGGGAAGGCGTATAAGCCCGGGGATATCCTGCGGGCCCTCAACGGCAAGACCATCGAGATCGTCAACACCGACGCGGAGGGCCGTCTGATCCTGGCGGATGCCCTGGCTTATGCGGCGCGCTACAACCCCCGCGCGGTCATCGATGTGGCAACCCTGACGGGGGCGGCGATCATCGCCCTGGGGCAGGATGTGGCGGCCGCCCTCTTCTCGGATCATGACGAGCTGGCCGCAGCGCTGCTGCGGGCTGCGGAGGCGACCGGCGAACGCCTGTGGCGCATGCCCCTGTGGGAAGATTACCTGGAGCGCATCCGGAGCGATGTGGCCGATGTGAAAAACAGCGGCGGCCGCTATGGCGGGCTGGGAACCTCCGCGATGTTCCTCAAACAGTTTGCCCCGGAGGGTGTCCCCTGGGCCCATTTGGATATCGCCCCGATGGATATGGCGGAGAAGGCGCGGGGATATGTGCCGAAAGGGGGGACCGGATACGGCGTGCGCCTGCTGGTGCGCTATCTGGAGGACCCCAAACCGTAAAGGAGGTCGGTCCCCTCGTCCAGAGCATCTCCATCGTCCTCTTCACCCGGAGGCTTTTGAAGCCGGGCTGGCCGCCTTCGGGAGCTGGCCCGGCTTCCACGGAGCGACAGGCCCCCGAGTTGGTCCGTCCGCGCCCTGAGTTCGCTTCCCGATCGCGTTCTATTGACAGCGCCTCAATTCCGCTTTAATCTTTTTTGAGTAAAGCGCTTTATCAATCTTTTTGAGGGAATTCCGATGGGGAAGATCTATCTGGCGCTGGCCTTTCACAACCACCAGCCGGTTGGGAACTTCGATTGGGTCTTCGAGGAGGCGTATCGTCGGGCTTACGAGCCGATGATCGCGGCTCTGGAGCGCCATCCGGGGGTTCGGGTTGCCCTTCATTACACGGGGCCGCTGCGGGACTGGCTGCGGGAACATCGGCCGGAGTTCTTCCCCCGGATCCGCCGCCTGGTGGAGCGGGGCCAGGTGGAGATCATGGCCGGGGCCTACTACGAGCCGATCCTGGCGGTGATCCCGGATGAGGATCGGGAAGGGCAGATCCGCAAACATATCGAGGCGGTGCGGGAGGACTTCGGGACATTGCCGGTGGGCTTCTGGCTGGCGGAGCGGGTGTGGGAGCCGCACCTGCCGCTCCCGCTGGCGCGCGCGGGCCTTCAACACACAATCGTGGACGATACCCACTTCAAGTGGATCGGGTTGACCGACGAAGATCTCTTCGGCTATTACGTGACCGAGGAACTGGGATATCCCCTGAAGATCTTCAGCACCTCCAAGCATTTGCGATACACGATCCCCTGGGCCTCCGTCTCCGAGGTGATCGCCTGGCTGCGGGAGCAGGCGGAGCGGCCGCTGCCTCCCGGCGCCCCGCCCCGGGTGGCGGTGATGGGGGACGATGGGGAGAAGTTCGGCCTGTGGCCGGGGACGGACGTCCATTGCTGGGATCGGGGGTGGATGGAGGATTTCTTCACGGCCATTGAGGAAAACGCCGACTGGCTTATCTCGATCCCACCGGGCGAATACGCGATGCGCTTCCCCCCGCTCGGCCGGGTTTATCTCCCGACCGCCTCTTATGATGAGATGACCGAGTGGGCGCTGCCCCCGGAGGTCTCGGCGGAGCTGACGGATCTCAAACATCGGCTGCAGGCGGAAGGCCGATGGGATCTCCTCCGGTTCATTCGGGGAGGGTTCTGGCGGGTCTTCCTGGCCAAATATCCGGAAGTCAACCAGATGCACAAAAAGATGCTCTGGGTCAGCCGGAAGGCCCACGCCATTCCAGATCCGGCGCGGCGGGCGGAGGCGCTGGATCACGTATGGGCGGGCCAGTGCAATTGCCCCTACTGGCATGGGGTGTTCGGTGGGATCTATCTGTTCCATATCCGTGAGGCCAACTACCAGCACCTGATCACCGCCGAGGCCATCGCCGATGAGGCGCGCTACGGGGAAGGGCGGTGGGCCTATGTGGAGCGCCTGGATTTCGATGGGGATGCGCAGGAGGAGATCGTGATCGGGACGCCGGACCAGTGGCTCCTGATCAGCCCCCACCTGGGCGGTCAGATCCTGGAATGGGATCGTCGGGATGCGGCGCTGAACCTGCTGAACGGGATGACCCGGCACCGGGAGGGTTATCATCGGGTGCTCCAGGAGGCGGCGGCCCGGGGAGAGGTGGTGCTGGCCGGCCAGGAAGGCCGCCTGGAGAGCATCCATACCCACCGGGTGCGGGTGAAGGAGCCGGGCCTGGAAGAACGGCTGATCGTGGACTGGTATCGGCGGACCGGGCTGATCGATCATCTGATGGCTCCGGACACCGCTCTGGAGGCCTTCTACCGGGCCCGGTATGCCGAATGGGGCGATTTCATCAATCAGCCCTACACCCTGATTGCCCTGCAGGCCGAGCCCTCCCCCCGGGTGGTCCTCCGCCGCGATGGCCATCTGTGGGATCCGGAGGGCCCGAAGCCCGTGCGCCTGGAAAAGGCCCTGGAGGTGCTCCCGGATCCGCCGATCCTCCGGGTCTTCTATCGTCTGACGCCCATGGGGCTTTCCCCCATCCAGGCCCGCTTCGGCGTCGAGGTGAACTGGGGCATGTCCGGAGGGGACAGTGAGAAAGCCTACACGGTGTGGCCGGATGGGGAGCTGCGCGCCTTCGCCACGCTGGAGGAGCTTCCCGAATCCGCCGAGCTGGCCATCGTCCATGAATGGTGGGGACGGGTGGTGATCCGTCTCAGCCGGCCGGCGGCCTGGTGGCAATTTCCGGTGGAAGCGATCTCGAACTCGGAGGCCGGTTTCGAGCGGGTCTACGAGGGAACCAGCCTGACGGCCCACTGGCTCCTCCGTCTGGATCCGGGGGAGACCTGGGAGGTGACGATGGAATTTGAGCTGGCGTAACTTCCGCAGCGCTCCGAATTGCGGAAAGGGGGATCATCTCCCATGGAGATCAAGCGCCACCCGGCTCCTATCCGGGAGGTGGGATCGCCGCTTCCCTCCACAGGATCCTCCGGGCCGCGGGGAAGGGGAAGATGCCCCACCCGTCTCTCCGAACCCCCCGCTGGAATTCCCCGCCCGCGCGGGCAGGGACGGACCGGTCGTCGTGACCCCATCGGAAAGGATCCCGAGACCGGCCGTCATGGTTAAACAAGGTTACTTAATTTAGGGGCTCTCTTGAAAATTTCTTGATTAACCCCTTTCTATTGACAGCGCGTTCCGGAGATGGTTACAGTGATGGATGTCCGATCTCACGCTGGAGGGAACCGATGCGTCTTCCCCCGTATCGGTTGCTGGTGCTCGGGGTGTTGCTGGGGCTTGGCGCAGCGTGCGCGCCGCAGCGGACACCATCCACGCGGCTGGTGATCGCGGTGCAGCCCACCCTCACGGCCGCGGAGGTTCAGGAGAAAGCCCGGCCGCTGGAGCAGTATCTGGAGCAGCGTCTGGGGCCCGGGGTGGATGTGGAGATCTACGTCCCCCTCAGCCAGGCCGGGGTGGTGGAGGCGCTGCGCTTCGGCCAGGCCCACGTGGCCTTCATGGGGCCCTTCGCAGGGCTCCTGGCCGTGGAACGGGCGAATGCCCAGGTCGTCCTGGCGGAGGTTCGGGAGGTCATCCATGACACCCAGAAGACGGAGGCGACCTACTATTACTCCTACTGGGTGGTTCCGAAGGACAGCCCGTATGCCTCCCTGACGGATCTGAAAGGCAAGCGGGCCTGCTTCCCCAGCACGATCTCCACCTCGGGCTACATCGGGCCTATGGCCCGATTGATCGAGCTGGGGTTGCTGCCGGAGCCTCCGGCAGGGCAGGAGGTGGATCCAAAGGCCTTCTTCGGCCAGGTGCTCTTCGCGGGCGGCTACGGCCAGTGCTGGGAGGCCCTGAAGGCCGGCCAGGTGGATGTCACGGTGATCGCCGGCGATGTGCCGGAAAAGCTCTATCGGGAGGTTGTGGCGAACACGCGGGTGCTCGAACAGCAGGGGCCGCTGCCTTCCCATGTGGTGGTGGTGAGCCCGGCCCTTCAGGAGCCGTTGCGTTCGAAGGTGATCGAGGCCCTCATGGGCCTGAGCGCGCCGGAATACCGGAGCCTGATGCGCCAGTTCATCTCCGGGATCTTCGTGGGGTTTCAGCGGACGGATGCCCAGACCCATCTGGGGGCTCTCCGCGATTACGTGAAACGCACCCACATCGCTTTCTCGGAGCGGATCACGCCGTAAGCCGAATGGAGGTCCGGTCGGGCCGCCGGGAGCGCTCCGGCCGGATCCTCCAGACGATTCTTCTCTACCGAGGGATTTCCAATGACGCAACCTCTGGCCGCTCTGCGATCCGAAGAGACGCTGGCCCTCTCCACGCCCGCGGTGGCGGTGGAGGACCTCTGGTTCGCTTACCGCGAGGGGAAGTGGATCCTGCAGGGGGTGAACCTCCAGATTCCTGCCGGGGGCTTCTGGGCGATCATGGGGCCCTCAGGCGCGGGCAAGACCACCCTTATGCGGATCCTGGCCGGGCTCCTCCCGTTCCCGCGGGGCCAGGTTGACCTTCTGGGGCATCCGTTGCAGGGGAAGCCGGATCCGGCGTTGCGTCGGATGATCGGCTATATCCCCCAGCAGCTGGGGCTGGTGCGGGGCCTGACGGCGCTGGAGAACGTGCTCCTCGGGTCCCTGGCCCGCCATCCCGGGTGGCGGACGGCCCTGGGCTTTTTCCCTCGCGCGGAGATCGAGCGGGCCATCGCGCTGCTTGAGCTGCTGGACCTGGCGGACAGGGCCGATGAGAAGGTGTTCCGCCTCAGCGGCGGGGAACGCCAGCGCGTCGCCATCGCCCGCACGCTGATGCAGGATCCTCAGCTCATTCTGGCGGATGAGTTCGTCTCCGATCTGGATCTGCCTCGGGCCGCCCAGGTGCTGGCTTTTGTCCATCGCCTGGCCCGGGAAAGGGGCCTGACCGTGATCCTGAACCTCCACGAGCTTCAGCTGGTTCAGGAGTTCGCGGATCACGTGGTGATCCTGAAAGCGGGTCAGGTGGTTTTCGAAAGCCCGGCCCTGGATCTGACCTGGCCGTTGTTCCGGGAGATTATGGAGGGGAAGCGCTGAGATGAGCGCGAAGCGTCTGGCCGTTCATGGGACCCTCCGGGGCATGGAAGGGCGTCGGTGGCGGGAACTGGGGTTCAGCCTGGGGCTGGTGGCCCTGCTGGCCTGGTTGTTGAACGGGATGGGGTTCTTCGAGGCGGGGCGTTTGATGCAAGGGGGGGTCAATCTGGTCCGCTTCGCCCAGGAGATGTTCCCGCCGGATGTCCGGATTCTGCCCACGATCGCCGGGGCCCTTGTGGAGACCCTGCAGATGGCGTTCGCGGGGACTCTGCTGGGGTTTCTCCTTTCGTTCCCTCTGGGCGTGCTGGGGTCCCGTGCTCTGTTCCCGGCAGGGGTGGTGGCGGTGGTTCGCTTCCTGGTCGCCGCCCTTCGAACCGTGCCCTCGCTGCTGTGGGCCGTGCTCATGGTCATCGTGGTGGGCCTGGGTCCTCTGGCGGGGACCCTGGCGCTGGCCTTTTATACCGTGGGCTATCTGGCCAAGCTCTACGCGGAGCTCTTCGAGGCGATCGATCCGGAGATCCTGGAGGCCATGCGAGGGGTGGGGGCGAAGCGCCGCCATCTGATCCGCTTCGTCCTCTGGCCGGAGAGCGCCAACGCCATCCTCAGCCAGCTGCTGTTCATGCTGGAATACAACGTGCGGGCCTCCACCGTCCTGGGCCTGGTGGGCGCCGGGGGCATCGGATTTTACATGCAGGCCTATCTGGGCACGATGGCTTACTCCCGCCTGACCACCGTGCTCCTGGCGGTGCTTCTCCTGGTGATCGGCATGGATGCGCTGAGCGCCTGGATCCGACGCCGCTATCTGCTCCAGCCCTGAGGAGGTCTGCTGGAGAGCCGGCGCAGCTGTCAACCCCCCGGCCGTTCCCCGCTCGTCGATCACGTTTCGAGGGGGGTGGGACAGGTGGCTTCGCTGCCCGTTCCTCCCCCTCGATCTTTCTCGGCCTCCTCTCCGAACCTTCTCGAATGGGCCGCACAGGTTTGTAACAAGGCCAGAACAGCATGTTAACCCCAACCGTTGGGCAGGATTGCGACCCGAAGGCCCCTGTTTTTGTTGCTTTCTCCTCCTAACTTTGCTGAGACATCGCTCCCAGAATGGAAACCTCCCCCGTTAGATGGGGGTGGGCCCATGAAGGCACGCGGACCCCTTCGATGGGGGCCGAGGGTGCGGATGCGGACGGAAGCCATTTTTGTGCTCATACAAAATGGCTGCTGCGAGAATCCGTTTCTGTCTTCACTGTTCTGTCATCCATTCGACTTGATCGGATCTCTTCCATGCAGGCGATTCGCTCGGAGCGGCTAAAGAACCGGAAAAAGGAGGAGTCCCGGCGTTTATCGGGAGATCGTGAGATGCTCTGAGCTTGATTTGACGCATTTTGAATTTCGCGATATAGTTTATCCGCAGGCTTTGAAGGAGCCAGGATTGCTCTTTGTGCTCTCTTCCCGTTACTACAACCGTATTGGCGGCTGAAACAGGGATGATCTTGCAAAGCCTGGATAGGACTCAGCAGTTGGCCGATTGCTGGGGTCTTTTGGGGCCCGGACGCGGGAGGCACCCCCGCCCCAGGAGAGTTTTTTCCCTCTCCTGAATCTCTTTGAGTCTGGAGGAGGGGCCATCCCGTATCCTTGAAAGGGAGCCTAACGGTGCAAGTCCTGTTTCTATTACTTATACTTATGCAACAGGAGGTCTCTCCATGAAAGAGATTCTGGAAAGTCGAATCAGCCTGCTTCGCTCTCAGCTGGCCGATGTGGAGCAACGGCGGGAGTATATCCAGGCCCAGTTGCGGTTGCTGGAGGATATCGCGGAGCTCATCGAGAAGTATCCTGCGCTGGGCGAGGGGCTTATCGGTTTGTTCCGACAGACCACGATGCCCCGGCGTCGCCGCACCCGGGAGCTGGTGAACACCCTCGTCGAAGTGTTGAAGGGGGCGCCGCAGGGGATGGAGCTCGAGGAGATCCGCCGGGCGCTGCTGGATCGGGGGCTTCAGGTTCCGGGGAAGGACCCGCAAATGCAACGGGCCCGCTTAACCCTGATCTTCCGCAAGAACCAGGATCTGTTCCAGCGGGTCCGACGGGGGGTTTATCGGTTGAAGGTGTGATGGGATTCTCCAGGTGCCTTCGCCTGCCTCCCCTCCGGCGGTGTGGACGCGATGTCGGGCGCCGAAGGCGCCCGACATCGCATGGGGTGTTTCCCCTTGCCCCCGGTCTGGCTGATGAAGGCGAGGATCTCCTCCCGCAATGCCCCCCGCAGCAGTTGCCGCTCAATTCCCTCCAGAGGAAGCTCCGCCAGGTCCGAGGCCTGAAGCAAACGCTCTCCGGTGGTCAGAAGGAAAGTGAACCGATGCCAGCGGCGGCTGGCCACAGGCCGGGGGAGCGACTGTATGGGGCCCAGCTGCAACAGGTAATACAGGGCCTCCGCTCGGGGATGATCCGGCTCCTCCGGGAACAGATCGCGACGGCGAACCAGCTCGTAGCCTCTCAGGGGGGCGTAGTGGCGGATCGACCAGCGCTCCGCTCCGAAGGCGGCTGTGTAATAGAAGGCGACGAAGTCCACGAAGGGGGCCAGCGGCGGTGCGTGGCGAAGCGGGATGCGATAAGCCCGGGCCTCCTGGATCCATCGCCAGTCCCTCGGGCTGCGCACCACCGCAACCAGCACGATGGCTTCCGGGAAAAGTTCCATGGATCGGTCTCTGGAGGGTAGGAATGGGATCCTTCAAGCGCATGGTTCTCGGGTTCAGCCCATAAATATGATAGACAGGAGCATCTGGGGTCGCGCGGGGCGCCGGAGGCGCCCCCTGCGACCTCTGAGGTCCGTGGAGGGGAGAGCCCCAGGCGGGAGCCCCGCGCTTATTCTTCCTCGAAAACGGTCCCCAGGGCAGCGGGTGGGGAAACCTGGAGGCTGCGGAGAACCCGGAGGGCGAGGCGGCGGCTGGACTCAGGAAGGCGGGAGAGGGCGGTCTGGACCCACTCCGTGTTGCCCAGGTTGGTCAGCAACAGGGCGAAAATCATCAGCGGGAACGGGGCCACATTGAGAACCTGGGAGGGGATTCCGGGGAGGCTGGGTTGAAGGACCAGGCTGAGCCACTGGAGCAGGGCGAACAACAGCGCTCCGAAGGCCCCGCGCACCGGATGCCATCCCCCAAAGATCGTAATGGCCAGCACGATCCACCCGATCCCATCGATGCCGGAGATCGGCCCCTGCCATCCGCCTTTCAGGTCCAGGGTGTAAGCTGCTCCCGCGAACCCCACCAGCGCTCCGCCCAAGATCGCATACCCATAGCGCACCCGGGTCACCGGGACCCCCCGCACGAACGCGGCGGGAGGGCGCTCGCCCACACCGCGGAGCACCAGGCCGGGCCGGGTTCGGAAAATCCACACCCAGGCCAGCGCCACGGTGATCAGGCTGATGTAAACCACCGGGCTTTGCTGGAATAACAGGGGTCCGAGAACGGGGAGATCCTTCAAAACCGGGATCGGGAGCGCGCCCACCCGGGGTCCGGGCACGCCCATGAAGGGGTTCCCCAGGAAATAAGCGAGATCCCGGCCCAGCAGGGCCAGCACCAGCCCCACCGCCACCTGGGATTGGCGGAGGGTCAGGCTGGCGAAGGCGACCACCAGGGCCATCAGGGCGCCGAGGACGGCACCGGCGAGGAACCCCAGCTCCAGGCTTCCGGTTCGCACGGCGACTGCGAAGCCGGCCATCGCGGCCAGCAGCATGGCCCCGTTGACCGAAAGGTTCACCACCCCAGCCCGCTCCGAGAACGTCTCACCGATCACGGCGATCAGGAGTGGCGCGGCGGCGGCCAGAACCCCAGCCAGACCGAAGATCCACTCAGGCGTCATCCCCTTGCTCCGCTACGGATTTGGATCGCCAGCGGGCCCGTGCCCCCTGCATCAGCAACACGAAGAGCACCAGCGCGCCCTGCATCACCCCGGAAAGGGTGGAATCCAGCTTCAACGTGATCGGGAGCTGGATGCTGCCGATGTTCAGGGCGGCGAAGAAGAAAGCGACCGGGACCGACCATGAAACGCGGTAATTGGCCAGCATAGCCACCAGCAATCCCAGGTAGCCGTAGCCGCTGGAGATGGGAGGGATCAGTCGGTGGTAAACGGCCGCGACCTGGATGGCGCCGGCCAGCCCGGCCATCGCCCCGCACCCCAGCAGGGCCAGGAGCAGATAGCGGGCGGTCGGCACCCCCAGCCGATGCGCCGCCCGGATATTCTTGCCGATCGCTTTCAGGCGGAGCCCGAAATATGTATTGCGCAACAGCACATAAACCAGCGCCACGCTCAGAAGGGCCAGCAGCAACGCCCAGGGGCTTAACCGGAGGCCAGGAAATGTCGGCAGCCACAGGCGTTCCGGGAACGGCTCCGTGCCGCTCATGGATCCGATCCCGGGCCGTTTCCAGGGGCCGAAGATCAACCACAGGATCATGGTGGTGGCCACGAAGTTCAACCCCAGCCCGCCGAAGATCTCATGGACGCCTCCGTAGATCTTTAACAGACCCGCGAGACTGGCCCAGGCGGCGCCTCCGACCATCCCGGCTGTCATGGCGAGGGCCAGGATCAGCGGGGGTGGGAGGCTGGTCTCCTGCAGGGCGCGCATCAACCCGGTGGCGGCGATCGCCCCCAGCACGATCTGTCCCTCCACGCCGATGTTCCACAATCCGGCCGTGAAGGTGAGCAACAGGCCGGAGGTCACCAGCATCAGCGGCACCCAGGCCACCAGGATATCGGTGGCCCGCTTCAGGGAGCCGAAGGCGCCCTCCAGCACCTGGCGATAGGCTTCCAGAGGGGGAGCGCCGGCCATCAGCAGCACAAGCGTGGTGAACAGCAGAGCCATCAAAATCGAGAGGCCCTGGAAGCCGAACTCCACCCATCGGGAAGGACGAGCGCGAGGGAGAAGGACCTCTTTCATCGCGTCCGCTCACTCCCTTTATTCGGGGATTTGTGGGATCGCCCTCCCGTCGCCCCTTCCCTGTGGCCTGAAGGCCTGGGGGAAGGGGGAGAGAAACATCCATCTGGGAAATGCCTTCGGCGGCCCCCCAAGCCCTGGACGGATCATGGACCCCTCAGGCGATGCTGTCCGAACATCCTTCACCATCCCCGCCCGGCGATCATATGGCCGAGCCGATCCAGGGTCAGCTCTTCGGTCGGTATCGGTTCCGAGATCCGGCCGCTGAAGAAAACGATGATCCGATCGCAATACTGCATGAGCTCCTGCAGATCGGAGGAGATCACCATCAGGGCCGTTCCTTCCTGCGCCCGCTCCTTCAGCCGTCGCCAGACCCACATGCTGGATTCCACATCCAGCCCGCGCGTGGGATGCTCCAGCAACAGCAGATGGGCGGGCGTTCGGATCAGCGCCAGCAGCGTCCGCTGCTGATTCCCCCCAGAGAGCGCTTCCACCACTGTCTCCGGCTTCCCGCGGATACTGAAATCCCGGATCCGGCGCTGGGCCTCGGCCCGCGCCTGCTCCCAGTCGATCAGATAGCGCCCGTTCGGATACACCAGCTGGAAGTGCTCGGTCAACGTGAGGCCGGGGATCAGGCCTTCTTCCAGGCGATTGGCGGGCACGAAGAGCACACCGGCCTCGAGGAAGGCGTGGTAGGGCTTCCCCGTGAGATCCTTTCCCCGCACCCGGATCGATCCCTCCCAGGGGCGGACGAGGCCGGCACAGGCGCGCATGAACAGTTGCTGGCCGCTCCCCTCCATCCCGGCCAGTCCGATGATTTCCCCGGACCGCACGGTGAGATTCGCCCGGCTCAGCCGGAGCCGGTGATCGCCCACCACCAGGTTTCGGATCTCCAGAACCGGTTCGCCGGGAGGGACCGGCTGGCGTTCCGGCATCGGAAGGGGGCGTCCGAACATCATCTCAATCAGACGCTGGGGGGAATATGGGGGTGTGGCCTCCCCCGCCAGATGGCCCTGGCGCAATACCGTGACCCGATGGCAGAGCTCCTCCACCTCTTCCAGTTTATGGGTCACAAAGATAATGGTCTTCCCCTCCCCCGCCAGGCGGCGCAGGGTGTCGAAAAGCCGGACTTTTTGAGGGGCGCTGATGCCGGTGGTGGGCTCATCCAGAATCAGAACCCGCACCCCTCGCCAGAGGAGGCGGAGCAGCTCCAGCTGCTGTCGTTCCCCTACCGTCAGATGATCCACCCGGACGTCCGGATCCAGATCGAAACCGAACTGGCGGGCCAGCTCCTGCAGCGCCCGTCGGGCCCCCCGGCGATCCAGCCAGAATCCGCCTTCGTGGCCCATCATAAAGTTATCCAGAACCGACATGGCCGGGAAGTCCATGGGATCCTGATGGAGCATCCCGATCCCATGCCGAAGGCCTTCCGCCGGGGATGTGAAACGAACCGGCTTTCCATCCAGAAGGATCTCTCCGCGGTCAGGCCGCAGGTACCCGGAGAGGATCTTCATTAAGGTCGTTTTGCCGGCTCCGTTCTCCCCGAGGAGGCCATGGATGGTGCCGGCTTCAACCGTGAGGCTGACATCCTGAAGGGCCCGCACCGGTCCGAAAGATTTATAGATATGACGCATCTCGACCTTCATCGTGCTTCGTCCACTGCGTTTGGGATGGATCCGCTGCCGACGTAATGACCTGCACCCCCTGAGAAAGGGGTTCAGGGGGGCGGCGCGGCCGCCTCCGAACCTCTCTTCAGGAAATCGGGAGCAGGGAGGATATGGGGGCCCGTGACCGGCCAGCCCGGGAAGGTTCGTCGTTCCCTCCGACGATCCCTGGGAGCTCCCCGGAGAGCGCCTCGAGGCCCATTTTAGCAAAAAGGGGCGGTTCCCGGACCGCCCCTTTTTTTACCCTGATCCGATCATGTCCCCCGTCTACTTGGTCGGCACGCTCTGGCCCTCCATCCCTTCCAGCAGTTGCGGGAGATACCAGATCTGCTGCGGCGTGGCCACCTTCCCTTCCTCCACGTAGAGCGTGCCATCCTGAAGCCGGATCGGCCCCTTCCAGAGCTGAATCGAGCCGTCCCCCAGGCCCTTGATGAACTCATCCAGCCTGGCGGATGCCTCCGGGCTCAGGGCCTTCCCCTTCAGGAAGCCGACGTGGCTCGTGTCCGGATTGTTGATGTCCTTCCAGTCCGGCCCTACCCAGTCCCAGGACGGTTTCCAGGTGCCTTCCAGGACGGCCTTGATGTGGGCCAGGTAGGATGGACCCCAGTTGAAGTAAGGCACCCCCAGGCAGACATCGGGGGCTTCCTCACAGGCGCCGATGTAGTCGTAAGGGATCGCCCAGACCTTCTTGCCGGCCTGGGTGGCCTTGGCGGCCTCCCGCAGGGCCTCCGTGGTGTCGATGCCGGAGATGATCACATCGTAGCCGGTGTTGATGAACTCCTGGGCCACCTGGGTGGGATCAGCGGTCACGCCGGGGATATGGAACCAGAAGCCGATCCAGGTCACCTTGAACTTCAGGTCGGCGGCCGGCTTGCCCCGATACTTCTCCCAGCAATATTTCGCCCCCAGGTAGGCGGAGGCGGCCAGGCGCCGGGTCTCATCGTTGATCAACGGCCCCAGATAACCGATCTTGCCGCTCTGGGTGGTCAGGGCCGCCGCGCATCCGGCGATCATCTTGCCGTATTCCATCTGGCCCATCACGTTGGCCAGGTTGGGGATGCCTTTGTAATTCTTCCCCTCCTTCCATGCATCATCCCCCGAGGCATGGATCACCACGATGTCCGGATGGGCCCGGGCGAATTTGATGGCCTCATCCTTGTGGTCATCGGAGTTGAAGATGATCACCTTCGCGCCCTGAGCGACCAGCTCCTCCGCCAGCTGGGAGGCGGTGGTCCCCGGGCGGTCGGCGGGGTTCACCTTATCGATATAAAGCATCTTCGCGCCGGGAAGCTTCTGCTCCACATATTTGCCGGCCTCATAATGGGCCTGGCTCCAGCCCCGATCGTTGTAAGGGCCCACCAGAAGCATTCCGAAGGTGATCCCTTTGGGCGCGGCGGTGGGGGTGGGCTGGGCGGGGGTGGCGGTGGCGGCAGGTGGCGGCGCGGCAGGGGCGGTGGCGGTGGCAGGGGCGGGCGTGGCCGCAGGCTGGGCGCACGCCGCAAGGGCCAGCGCGATACTCAGGAAGAGGCTCGCGACGATCCATCGATACCGGTGAGGAACCATCTTCTCCTCCCGCGGTGGGGATCTTGCCCTCTATTTTATGCAGCGGAGTCTGACCGCGCAACCTCCTTCTGGCCTGTGGGGTTTTCCAGCTCCTGTGTAATAGCCCGTCCGTCCCCGAAGCCTCTAGAAGGAGTCCCGCTCCGCTGCCCAGCTCCTGAAGCCTCGAAACGAGCTCTAACGAACCCGCGGGATCGTGATGCCCTGCTGGTTCTGATATCGGCCGCCCTTATCCTTATACGATCGTTCACATACTTCATCGGCTTCAAAGAAAAGGACCTGGGCGATCCCCTCGTAAGCGTAGATCTTCGCCGGTAGTGGCGTGGTGTTGCTGATCTCCAGGGTGAGGTATCCTTCCCATTCCGGCTCCAGGGGGGTGACGTTCACGATGATCCCGCACCGGGCATAGGTGGACTTCCCCACGCAGACCACCAGGACGTTGCGGGGGATGCGGAAGTATTCCACGCTCCGGGCCAGGGCGAAGGAGTTCGGCGGAATCACGCAGACCTCGCCGCGGACGTCCACAAAAGAGCGGGGATCGAAATTCTTCGGGTCCACGATGGTGCTGTAAACGTCGGTGAACACCTTGAACTCATCCGCGACGCGGATGTCGTAGCCATAGGAGGAGAGGCCATAGGAGATCACACCGGGCCGCACCTGGGACTCTTCGAAGGGTTCGATCATCCGATGCTTGAGGGCCATCTCGCGAATCCAGCGGTCGGATTTCAGACCCATTTTCTCTCTCCCCTCCGGGTGGGATGAAAAGAAAAGAATGGAAACACAAAGCGGCGGCTGAAGGCCGCCGCTCCGGAGTTCGCGATCTGTTAAAAATGTCAGGGGGCTATCCGGCCTCCCCGATCCAGGCCCAACCCCGGGTGCCCTGTTCGGGCGTTACCGCATGATCTGAAGCAGGGCTCCGAGGAGCAGGATCTGGACCAGGAGCCCCACCACCCACAGGCCATAGGCCGCTGGACGCTCCCGCTCGTGGAGCAGGCTTCCCAGGGCCGCGTTCACCATCCAGGTCAGCGCGCCCAGCAGGGGCAGGCGCGTCAGATGGGCGGCCGGGCTGAACAGCGTTTCGGCGGATCCCCCCAGTTGCACCCAGGCCGGCATGCGGGGGAATTGCCCGCAGAACCAGAGCCACATCCCCCACAGGGTGATGCCGCCCAGGAGCATCAACGCCCATGCTCCCCGATCTCCCCAGAGGGCCCGCTGACGCCATCCCGGGAAGATGGTCGTCTGCTGCAGGCGCTGGGTGGGCCCCATGGCGGCTCGCTCGGCGAAAGCTTCCAGAAAGCGCTGGGGGTGAACAGGGGAGATCGCATAGATGGCTGCTTCCGTGATCACCCAGAGCTGCTTGGGGAGATCCTCGGTGGCGAAGAAGAGGACGGGCCGGTTTTCCTCCACGGCCCACGCATGGCCTGCATAGAGGCCCGGCCAGCGCACGCCCCGCCACCTCCGGATCGCCTTCCGGCTGGTTGGGCCCGGGCGCAGCTCCCGGATGGCGTGGATCGGGATCACATGGACAGCCGGCCACCATGTGATCGTCAGGCCGTTGCGATCCAGATAATACCGGGCGGATTGCAGCCCCCGCAGGGTGTAGCCCGTCCCGAGGGTGCCGATCAGCGCCAGTATGGCTGCGGTGGAGGCCAACGCACTCCATGGAGAAGGCGGGCGGATTGCGGTGAAAATACCTCCCGTTATCGCGATCAGGCTGAACACGCCGAGCAATGTGTAGCCGATCCCCAATCCCCGCCGTCGGTCCGGTCGCTCCGTCATCCTTCTTCCTCCGGCGAGGTCAGCATATAACCGAAGCCGCGCACGGAAACCAGCACCTCTCCCCGCTCCGGATCCAGCCCCAGGCGCTTGCGGATCTGCCGGATATGAACTTTCAGCAGCTCGCGGGCTTCCGGATCGTCGGCCTCGATCCCCCAGACCTCACGCACCAGGTCCGCGTGCGAGACCACCTGACCAGCCCGTCGGGCCAGGACCGTCAGGATTTTGAACTGAAGGGGGGGGAGCTGCACGGGCTGGCCGCGCCAGATCACCTGCTTGCGGCCGTGATCGATGACCAGGGAGCCCACCCGCATGACCTCCCCCCCGGTCCATGTCTGGAACGCCTGCACCGCCCGGGCCAGCCGATCCCAGACCGGATCCCGATCCACACTTTCCACCGGACAGATGAGGGGGAGGGGAGAGCAACCCCGAAGGGCGCTGAACAATCCGCGGCCGTTGCGTTCCAGCCATCCCCGATCCGCCACGATGATGTCGGGGATGGCCCGTGTGATCAGCGCAAGGACCCCGCGCAGATCGGGGGCATAGTGGGCCGCGTGCCCGGCCTGTATAGCGCTCCGGACCAATCGCTCCCCTGTCTCCAGATTGGGATGGATGATCAGCACACGCAGGCGGTCGGTTCCGTTCCCGAGACGGCTCATCGCGGATCGCTCTACCTCACCTGTTTCCCTGATATTCCGACGGGGTTGCGGAGGTCGACGGGCCCGGCGATGGCATCCACTTCCGCACCCGCAATCGAAGGCCTTCCACCCCTACCACCTGCACAGGGGTGCCGGCCGCTATCATACCGGTTTCGCTCTCCGCTGTCCACAATTCGCCGGCCACGTGCACCATCCCGATGGGATTGAGGTCCGTGCGGGCCTCCCCCAGACGTCCGATCAGAGCTTCCACGCCCATCACGCTGGGCCGTCGTTGCGCCTGAAGCGCCTTCGCCACGATGAACCCGAAGAAGCCCGCCATCGCCAGTCCGGTGCCGCCGGCGACCCACGGGGAAAGCGGCGGGAAAGGCGAGCGGGCCACCGGGGCGAACAACACCAGCGCGCCGGCGATGAAGGTGGCGGTCCCCACGGCGGTTAAGGCCCCGTGGGTTGGGGCTTTGACATCCAGGATGAACAGGACGATGGCGACCGCGATCAGGAGCAATCCCAGCCAGTTGACCGGCAGCACGCCGATGCCATAAGCGGCCAGCAACAGGCACACCACGCCGATGAACCCCGCGACCCATCCGCCGGGATTGGAGAGTTCGATCAGGATGGCCTGCACGCCGATGGCCAGGAGGATCAACGCGATGTTCGGGTCCACCAGGCGATGGAGGATTTCCTCCACGATGTTCATCGGAAGCGGGACGATGGCGGCACCCAGGGTGCGGAGCGTGCGCGGCCGGCCCTGGACCGAGACCGTCCGGCCATCCAGCTGGCGGAGCAGGTCCTCCGGGTTCTCCGCAATCCCATCGATTAACCCGGCGGTCAGGGCCTCCCGGGCGCTCACCGCCTTCGCCGATTCCACCGCCGCTTCGGCCAGCTGCACCGCATCGGGACCCCGTCGCTCCGCCAGGCTGCGGACCTGGGCCTTGAGGATCTCCTTGACCTTCTGGCTGAGGGTCTGGGGGAGCTCCTCCCCCTGGCCGCCCACCGGGGAGGCGGCCCCGATGGCCGTCTCCGGCGCCATCCAGGCCAGATGCCCGGCCAGCGTCACCAGCGTCCCGGCGGATCCCGCGATCGCCCCGCGCGGGGCCACATAGACGATCACGGGGACCGGGCTTTCGCGGATCATCGAGACCAGCCGCAGGGTGAGGTTGACCTCTCCGCCCGGAGTGTTCAGCTGCAGGACGATGGCCTCCGCCCCCTGATCCTGAGCGGTCTGGATCCCCCGCCGCAGATAGTCGGCCACGACCGGGGTCAGAGCGCCTTCCACTCGCAACCACAACACCCGCCGGGTGGATGTCTCCTGAGCCCAGCCTCCCCATGCGACCAGCCATAAGATCCAGCCCAACCAGAGAATCCGACGCATCGTCACCCCTTTTCCGTCCCTCACGAAAGGCAAGCGCATCATGGAATCCTATCGCCCATGGCTCATTCTATCTCTTTTTAATCTCCACGCATATATCGGCCCGTTCATTGCTCATCGGAGCGACGAGGGGGAAAAGCCTTTTATCCCTTCCTTTTCCCCATAAGCTCTCGCCCCACGGGAAAAAGGGAATCAGCATGTCAATCTCCGGGTTCCCGGGGCTGGAAAACCGAAAACGCCGCGCTGGCCCCGGAAGCGCTTGCTCAGGCAGGGGAAATCCATTACGATAGGAACTTAAACAGGCCCCATATCGGGGGCGGATTCCTCTCTTCGGAGCGCTCAGGATGAACACCCGGCATCGGGAGCGAGTGGAAGGGGTGCGTCGGCGAATGGCCGAAGAGAGCCTCGAGGCCGTCTTCATCACCTATCTCCCGAACGTCCGCTACCTTTCCGGTTTCACCGGCTCCGCCGCCGTTCTCTGTATCACACCGCGCCAGGCCTGGATCCTGACGGATTTTCGCTACTGGGAACAGGCCGCCCGCCAGGCGCCGGATTTCACCCTCTACCGCCTTCCCAGCCGCCGCTTCGTGGAGGTCCTTCCGGAATTCCTGAAAGAGATCGGCTCGCCCCGCCGCGTGGCTTTCGAGAGCGCCCATCTCACCGTAGACCAGTGGATGTCCTGGAGGGAGGCCACACCGGATGTGGAATGGGTTCCCATCAAGGATTGGATCGAGGCGATGCGAGCGGTCAAAGACGAAGAGGAACTGGCCCGCATCCGGGAGGCCGCTCGCATCGCCGATGCCACCATGGCCTATCTCCGTCGCCGGCTGCGGCCGGGGATGACGGAACGAGAGGCAGCATGGCTGGCGGAGCAATATCTGCGCACCCATGGCGGGGACGATGTGGCCTTCGATGTGATCGTCGCCTCCGGCCCGAACGCCGCCATGGCGCACCATCATCCGGGCGATCGCCGGCTGAAGGTCGGGGAGCCGATCATCGTGGACCTCGGGGCGCGGGTGGACAGCTATCATTCCGATAGCACCCGCACCTTTGTCCTGGGCCGCATGCCCCGGCGTTTCCGGGAGCTTTACGCAATCGTCCTGCGCGCCCAGGAGGTTGCGATCCGGAACATGCGGGCAGGGATGCCCGGCAAGGAGATCGATGCCCTGGCCCGTGCGGTGATCGAGGAGGCTGGATACAGGGACGCCTTCGGCCACGGCCTGGGCCATGGGGTTGGCCTGGAGATCCATGAGAAACCTTCCGCCGGCCCTATCGCGGAGGACCCCGTCCCGGCCGGGGCGGTCCTGACGGTGGAGCCCGGGATCTACATCAGCGGGTGGGGGGGGATTCGCGTTGAGGATATGGTGGTGATCGATACGGATGGCGTGCGCGAAGTCCTGACCCACGCCTCGCGGGATCCGCTGATCCCGGTGCGGTGATCCCGGCCGGCACGATTCAGGGCTAAGGCGTATCCAGCTGGGCTCCTGCCGGAGAGGCGAGGCCCCAGGGAGAACCGGCTCATCAGGCGATGGATGCCCTCGAGAATCCAGAAGGAGGTCTGCCGTGAAAACGATCCTGCAAGCCCTTGGGATCCTGCTCAGACCTTACCGTCAGGCCCTGCTGATCGGCGCCGTGGCCTTCCTGATCGGGCTGGCCGGCGGCCTGATTTACGGCTGGTATATCCAGCCGGTGGAATGGACGGATGCCGCGCCGGTGGATCTGCGGGTCGACTACCGGGCGAACTACCTGCGCCTGCTGGCCGACGCGGTCCGGGCCGGGTTCCTGCGCCCGGAGGACAGCATCAGCTGGCTGGGCCAGCGATGGCACCCCCGGGATGCGGCCGGGGAGATCCGGCGCCTGGCCCAGCAGGAGGCCGATATCGCCCGTCGAGGGGCAATGGAGCGGCTGGCGGAAGTCTGGGAACAGGCCCCCGCGCTGCCCGCGCCCGCCCGGGGGGGTGGTATTCCAGCCCCGTGTCTGATCGGACTGGCCGGCCTGGCGCTGGTGGGCATCGGCGCTTTCTGGCTCCTGCGCCGCCCCGCTCCCAGGGCCGCTCCCCGACGACCGGTGTCCGTTGCGGCTCCAGCGGGCCCATCGGTTGCCCCCACCGCTCCGGAGCGGCCAGCTCCTGCGGAGGTGTATCCGGAAACGTGGGAGCCGCCCCTCTCCCGGCATCAGGTGACCTATAAGCTGGGGGATGACCATTTCGATCTGTCCTTCCCCATCGAGCTGCCCAATGGGGAGTTCCTCGGGGAATATGGAGTGGGCATCTCGGAGACCATCGGAGTTGGCGATCCGGCGAAGGTCACTGCCTTCGAAGTCTGGCTGTTTGACAAGAACGACATCAAAACGGTCACCAAAGTGCTGGCCAGCGAGTATGCCTACCGGGATACCGGGCTCCAGGCGCGGCTGCGTCAGAAGGGGGATCTGGTGCTGGCCACCCCGGGCGCGATCATCGAAGTCGAGACACGAGATCTGCGGTTGCAGGCCCGGGTGGTTGAGATGGAATACGGCACTGGAGCGCTGCCGCCGAACAGCTTCTTCGCCCGCCTCACCCTGGACCTGGCTGCCTGGCGAAAGGAGGAGGGATCCCCCGCGCCATGAGCGCTGCGACTTAACCACCCAAGTTTGTGCGGCCCGGCTCTCTCCAAGTGGGAGCCGCGCGGGGCGCGGAGGGTGTTCGTGTGGGCCCTGAAAGCCTCCATAGAGGGAGCCGGCCGTGTGATTCCTCACCCCATCCTGTAAGGAGCGACTCATGTTCCCGAGCGATCCTGAAGACGAGTTCACGATGGAAACCCTGGCGGAGACGGAGCACTTCGCCCTCTGGCGCAGCACCGGGGATGACGGCCAGTCCCTCTTCCACCTCGAGCTGGGCAACGTCTCCATCCACCTGACCGAAGACGAATGGGAGGAGCTGGTGGAGCTGGTGGACCAGGCGGTGGATGCGCTGGAGAGCGGCGGTGTCGGGTAAATGAGGGCGGTCAAGGATCGGGGATGAGCGGCGAAGCGGCTTACCCTGCCCCCCTGGCGAGAGCCAGGGGTGAGGCATGCTGTAGCCTGCCTTTTCCTCAACATCCCGATGGGAGGGCTGCCTGGGTTGGGAGGTCGCCGGGAGGTTGCCCCCGGCGCCTCTCCGAGCGGGGGGAGGAACGTCGCGGGCCCGGCGTGCGTCCTTCTCAGGCCTGATCGATCATGCGCCGGAATCGGCCTTCCCCTCCTGCAGCCCTTCGGACGGTGGTTCCTCTGTTTTTTCCATCCCGCCGTGCGGCAAAGCTCCACGACGAGAGGGGATGGCGATGTAAATCCTCGGAAAACGGAGGCCTCCCATGGCGAAACCCAAAGTTTACATCACCCGACGGATCCCGGAGCGGGCCTTCGAGATCCTGCGCGAGCACGCGGAGCTGAAGGTGTGGGACAGCGACCTCCCGGTCCCCCGGGAGGTTTTGCTCCGCGAAGTGGCAGATGCGGACGGTTTGCTCTGCCTGCTGACGGAGAAAGTGAACGCCGAGCTGCTGGATGCGGCGCCCCGCCTCAAGGTCGTCAGCAACATGGCCGTCGGTTTCGATAACATCGATGTCGCGGAATGCACCCGACGGGGGATCCCCGTGGGGAACACGCCGGGGGTCCTGACGGAGGCCACCGCGGATCTCACCTGGGCCCTGCTGCTGGCCGCTGCCCGACGGATCAAGGAGGCGGTCGACTACGTGCGGGAGGGGCGCTGGGTCACCTGGGGCCCGCTGCTTCTGCTGGGGCAGGACGTCTACGAAGCCACGATCGGGATCATCGGCATGGGGCGGATCGGGACGGCGGTGGCCCGCCGGGCGAAAGGGTTTGCCATGCGCATCCTGTATTACGATGTGCGTCGGAACGAGGCGGCCGAATCGGAGCTGGGCGCAACTTTTGTCGATCTGGACACCCTTTTCCGGGAGAGCGACTTCATCACCATCCACACCGATCTGAACCCCACGACCTACCACCTGATCAACCGGGAAGCCTTCGCCAAAATGAAGCCCACCGCTGTCCTGATCAACGCCGCCCGCGGCCCCATTGTGGATACGGAAGCCCTCTACGAGGCCCTGAAGGAGGGACGCATCTTTGCCGCCGCGCTGGATGTCACCGATCCGGAGCCTCTCCCTGCGGACCATCCGCTTCTCCAGCTGCCGAATTGTCTTGTGGTCCCTCATATCGGCAGCGCGACGGTGACGGCCCGGAATCGGATGGCGGAGCTGGCGGCGCTCAACGTCCTGGCCGGCCTGCGGGGGGAACGGCTTCCCCATTGTGTGAACCCGGAGGTCTATGAGCGACGTTCATAATGGTCGGGCTCTGGACAAAGATGGAGGCTCTGGAGGCCGGCCCGCCCCCCCCGGTATGTCCTTCCCCATGCCCGGAGGGCTGCAAGGAAGGAGGGGCCATCCGGCCCCGAATGGAAGCCAGCCCTATGGAAAAACCCTGCAAGCGCTTCGGCGGTCCTCTTGACAAGTTGCTGGAAGCAGCTTATGATTGGGCTAAACTTGCTGGGGCTGAAGCGAGAATGTTGAACGGCATTGCCCGCTTCCCACGCATCCGTCGTCCAGAGACCCTGCCGGGCATCGGGTCCGGTGCGGGGAGGCGGGTTATTGACCGTTAATGCCTGACGGTCACGCGGTGAGTTCCAACCCCCCCGGGCTCCGATGCCCGGGGGGGTTTTTTATTCCATTTTCCATTACGCCGCTTACGCCGCTGGGCGCTCATTCGGGGAGGCGGGATGGCCCCTCTTCCCTTCTTCCGGAAAACCCACAGGAAGAGGCCAGCGGTGCCGTTCCAGCCGGTCTGACCGGAGTTGCATGACTTTCTCCGGAGGGATGGTGATGATTCGCGTGGGGATCTATGGGGTGAGCGGATACGCCGGGTTTGAGGTCTTCCGGTTGCTGCGGCGGCACCCGGCGGTGGAGATCGTCTTCGCGGCTTCGGAAAGCGGGGCGGGGGGCTCCCTGGCGCAGCTGTTCCCCCTGACGGAGGACTTCCCGATCGTGAGCTTTGCCGAGGCGCCGCTGGATCGGGTGGATGCGGTGTTCCTGGCGCTGCCCCACGGCGTCTCGGCCCCTCTCGCCCGCCAGGCCCTCGCCGCAGGGGTCCGTGTGATCGACCTCTCGGCGGACTTCCGGCTGAAGGATCCCGGGGTCTATGCCCGCTGGTATAAGGAGGAGCACCCGGCTCCGGATCTGCTGGGGGAGGCCGTTTACGGCCTGACGGAGTGGAACCGTCCAGCGATTCGTTCCGCGCGTTTGATCGCCAACCCTGGCTGCTACCCTACGGCCACCCTGCTGGCCCTGCTCCCGCTCGCCCGGATGGGCGCCATCGGACCCGGCCCGATCATTGTGGATGCCAAATCGGGGGTTTCAGGAGCAGGTCGTAAACCCTCTCTGACGACGCATTTCGTGGAGGTGGACGAGAACCTTTCCCCCTACAACATCGGCCGGGCGCACCGGCACCTGCCGGAGATCGAGCAGATGCTTCACGCCTTCAACGGCGCCCTGGGCCCGCTGGTGTTCTCCCCTCAATTGCTTCCGGTGGCCCGGGGGATCCTGGCTACGATTTACGTTCCCCTGGCCCCCGGATGGACCGCGGGGATGGTTCGGGATCTGCTGGTGGAGTCCTACGGCGGGGAGCCCTTTGTGAAGGTGCTGCCGCCCGGGGTCCTGGCGACGCTGCGCCACAGCGTGGGCACCAATCTCTGTGTGCTCTCCGTGACGGACGTGCCGGAGGCCGGCCTGGTCATTCTGACCGCCTCCATTGACAACCTGATCAAGGGGGCGGCCGGGCAGGCGGTGCAGAACCTCAATGTGATGTTCGGCCTGGAGGAGACGGCCGGATTGCGATGATGGAACATGCCCGGGGTTCCTGAGCTCTCTGCGGGGAAAAGGCGCCATGCGGGTGATCAAGATCGGAGGCCACGAATTGGATCAACCGGCCTTCCTGGAAGGCCTCATCGCTGCTCTGAAGGAGCTCTCGCCGCCGCCCATCCTGGTCCATGGCGGGGGGAAGGCGGTGAGCGCATGGCAGCAGCGAATCGGCCTCACCCCCCGGTATGTCGAAGGATTGCGGGTGACCGATGATGAGACCCTGGAGCTGGCTGTGATGACCCTGGCCGGGCTGACCAACAAAACCCTGGTGGCCGCCCTCGCCCGGGCGGGCCTCCCGGCCCTTGGGGTGTGCGGGGCGGACCTGGGTCTGGTGCGCGTGAGCCCTGTGCCCCATCTGGGATGGGTCGGAATGCCAGTGGCGGTGGACGCCGAGCGCCTCCGGCGCTGGATCGCGGAGGGGCTCCTCCTGGTGATCGCTCCGATCGGGCTGGGGCCGGAGGGGCTCTACAACGTGAACGCCGACCAGATGGCCGCAGCGGTCGCCGCGGCGCTTCCCGCCGATGAGCTCGTTCTCCTCACCGATGTGCCAGGCGTTCAGGTAGGGGGCTCGATCCGATCCACGCTCCGCGCCGGGGAGGTTGAGGCCCTCATCGCAGCGGGGGTCATCCGCGACGGCATGATCCCCAAGGTTCGCGCCGCGCTGGGGGCCCTTGCGGCCGGGGTGCGCCGCGCGCGGATCACCAACCTGGCGGGCCTTCGAGAGGGAGGCACCGAGATCCTGCAGGAGGGATAAGCGTATGGATGCGGAGGCGCTGGTGACGCTCGCGGAACGGGTGCTGGCGCCGACCTATCGGCGGCCGCCCATCGTCTTCACCCACGGCGAGGGGGTGTATGTCTATGACACGGCCGGCCGGCGATATCTGGATTTCGTGGCCGGGATCGCCGTGTGCGCGCTGGGCCACGCGGATCCAGGGGTGGCGCAGGTGATCGCCGGGCAAGCCCGACGGCTGGTCCATCTCAGCAATCTCTATCATACCGAGCCTCATCTGCGCCTGGCGGAGGCCCTGGTCGCCCACAGCTTCGCCGACCGCGTCTTCTTCTGCAACTCCGGCACCGAGGCGGTGGAGGCGGCCCTCAAGTTCGCCCGGAAGTTCGCTCGAACGCATTTCGATGACCACAAGATCGGCTTCGTCGCCTTCACCCACAGCTTCCACGGCCGCACCATGGGCGCCCTCTCGGTCACCGAGAAGCCTGCCTACCGCGAACCCTTTGCCCCTCTGATCCCCGGCGTGACCTTCGCCCCCTTCAACGATGTGGAGGCGGCCCGGGCGGCGATCACAGAAGAAACCTGTGCGGTGATCGTGGAGCCGATCCAGGGGGAGGGGGGCGTGCACATCGCTTCGCCGGAGTTCCTGCATGCCCTGCGGGAGCGGTGCAACGAAACCGGGGCGCTGCTGATTTTCGATGAGGTGCAGTGCGGCCTGGGGCGCACGGGGACGCTGTGGGCATATGAGGCGTATGGGGTGGAGCCGGATTTGCTGACGGTGGCCAAGCCCCTGGCGAACGGGCTGCCCATCGGCGCGGTGTTGATGAAGGAAAAGGTGGCGGCCGCCCTGCAGCCGGGCGACCACGGCAGCACGTTCGCTGGCGGACCGCTGGTGAGCGCGGTGGCCCTTCATGTCTTCCAGCGCCTGCGCGATCCGGCTTTCCTGGCCCACGTGCGAGAGGCCGGCGCCTATCTGATGGAACGCCTGCATGCGGCGGAGCTCCCGGGCGTGAAGGAGATCCGGGGCCGGGGCCTGCTGGTGGGGATCGAGATCGAGGGGGACGCGCGGGCCGTTGCGATGGCCGCCCTGGAGCGGGGGCTGCTCCTCACCACGGCCGGCGACCATGTCGTGCGGATGGTTCCTCCGCTGATTGTCGGGAAATCCCACATCGACGAGGCCGTCGCGATCCTCCAGGAGGCGATGGCGGCCTGTCAGGGATAGCAGGGCCTTCCGGTTTTCTCCCCCTCCCTGCCTCCGAAGCGCTGAAAAGGAGGGTGGGGTAGAAAACGGCGATGTCTACTGCAAGGCGGAAGCTGGGAAAGGAGGGGAAATCCGATGCGGATCCGGCCTGCCCATCCGGAAGATATCCCGATCCTCCACGCCCTGGTGAACGATTATGCCCGGCGGGGATGGCTCCTCCCACGGAGCGCGGAGGAGATCGCCGCCACGCTCCAGGACTGGGTGGTGGCGGAGATCGGGGGCCGGATCGTGGGCTGCGGTTCGCTGGTGTGGATGTCCCCCACGCTGGTGGAGATCCGTTCCCTGGCCGTGGATGAAGCCTATCAGGGCAATGGGGTGGGTGGAGCCGTTGTGCGGGCGCTGGTGGAGCGGGCGCGATCTGCGGGCGCGCGCACCGTGTTCGCCCTCACCCGGGCGGTTCCCTTCTTCGAGCGTCTCGGCTTCACCGTCGCCGAGCGCGACCGCTTCCCGGAGAAGGTGTGGCGGGATTGCATGCATTGTCCACTCCGGGAACGGTGCGATGAGGTCGCGGTGATGCTGTCGGTGGAATGAACCGGAATTACATCGCCGGTGTAACGCCTCCTTCCTCTCCCGGGGAAGGATGAGGGGGTAGTTACCCGCTGGGCCGGGGGTTTGGGGGCGATGGGGTGCCGAAGGCGCTCCGCGCATCCCAAAGCGAATGGATCGTGGAGTGAGGCAGCCTCTGGCGACCTGCCCACACCGGAAGTTCTCATTCCAGGAGCAGGAGGTGGAAATGGTACGCAAGGTGGTTCTGGCATATTCCGGCGGTCTGGACACCTCCACCATCATCCCGTGGCTGCGGGAGACCTATGGGTGCGAGGTGATCGCCTTCTGCGCGGATATCGGCCAGGGGGCGGAGGAAATGAAGGGGATCGAGGAGCGGGCCTATGCCGGCGGGGCTTCGAAGGTGATCATCCGTGACCTGCGGGAGGAGTTCCTGCGGGATTACGTGCTGCCCACCGTGCAGGCCGGCGCCGTCTACGAGGGCAAATACCTGCTGGGGACGGCGATGGCGCGCCCCCTGATCGCCAGGCATCAGGTGGAGATCGCCCTCCAGGAAGGGGCCGACGCGGTGGCCCACGGGGCGACCGGGAAGGGGAACGACCAGGTCCGCTTCGAGCTGGCCTATCAGGCCCTGGCGCCCCATCTGCGGGTGATCGCCCCATGGCGGGAGTGGTCGATCACCTCCCGCCGGGAGGCTTACGAATACGCCCGGGCTCACGGCGTCCCCATCGAGTGGAGCAGCAGTCGCTACAGCCGCGATCGAAACCTCTGGCATGTCTCCCACGAGGGCGGACCGCTGGAGGATCCCGATTGGGAGCCCGAGGAGGATGTCTATCTGTGGACCGTGGATCCCACCAGGGCGCCGGAGACTCCGGAGACCATCACCCTGGCGTTCGAGCGGGGGGTCCCCGTCGCGCTGAACGGCCAGCCGATGGGGCTGGTTCCCCTGATGGAGGCCCTCAATGCGCTGGGCGCGAAGCATGGCATCGGCCGGGTGGATCTGGTGGAGAACCGGCTGGTGGGGATGAAGTCCCGCGGGGTCTACGAGACGCCAGGGGGCACCATCCTGGTGGAAGCGCTGCGGGCGCTGGAGACGCTGTGTCTGGATCGCGAGACCATGCATTTCAAGCAGGGCCTGGCGCTGCGGTATGCGGAGCTGGTCTACTATGGCTGGTGGTTCAGCCCGCTGCGGGAGGCGATGGATGCCTTCGTGAGGACGGTGATGCGCAATGTCACCGGAGAGGTGCGGCTCAAGCTGTATAAGGGGAACGTCTTCGTGGTGGGCCGGCGCTCGCCTTACAGCCTCTACCGGGAGGACATTGTCTCTTTCGATACGGTAGGGGCTTACGATCACAAGGATGCGGCGGGCTTCATCCGGCTGTTCGGGCTGCCCCTCAAGGTCCACGGTTTGGTCAGTCGGGGCCTGCGTGGGGAACCCCGCGCCCCTGAGGAGCGGGATTAATCCTGTCGGTTCGGTCCTGAGAGGCGATGGGCCTGGGGGGCCGCTGGGGGTAGCCCCCAGGCCCAGGGGGCGATCTCCCCGAAGATCAATACATCAATACAGGAAGGCCTCCAGGGCGTAAGGGGCGACCCGGGGCGAGGTGGGGGCGGCCGGCCCGGTCGCCCCCACCCCTGCACGCTGCAGGCCCGCGCGGATGGCTTCGGCCTGGGCCCGGCGCTCCGCCGGGGAGAGCGGGCGGATCCCCAGCGCCTCCGCCTGGGCTTGATAGGGTGTGCCCGGGATTTCCACAAAGTCTGAGAGATAAACCAGATCTCCCTGGCCCAGCGGCATGGCCTGGAGGACCGCCAGGGTATCCTCGACGTGACCTGCGGCGAAGCGATCCCCGCCGACCCCGATCATCACGATCACGCCCACCTGAAGGCCTGCGGCTTTCAGGCGCCGCACCGTCTCGATCATCTGTTCGGCTGTTGCTGGTTTTCGCAGGAACGTTAGCAGCGGCTCATGCCCGCTCTCCAGGCCAATGTAAACCCGCCGCAGGCCAAGCGCGCGCAACTGTTCGTAATCAGCAACGGTTTTCTTCAACCCGGTGAAGCCATCCAGGAAGGCATAAATCCCTGCGAACCCCTCTCCCTCCCGGTCCGCCCGCACTGGAAAGATCTGCCTCAATCGCCCCAGGAGGGCCACCAGGCGCGGCATGGGGATCGCCAGCGCATTGGCGCTGCCCAGGAAGATCGTCCGTCGCATCCATAACCCATCGCCGAAGAACTCCCGGATCGCCTTCAGATGGGCCTCAAACTCCTCCGGCGATCGCACCCGGAAGGGAAGGCTCCGGTAAAAGCCGCAGAAAGTGCAGGTGTTAAACGGGCATCCGATTGTGGCCTGGACCACTAATGAAAGATATTGATCCGGGGGGAGGATCCCAATCGGTGCGTAGACTTCTGCAAATCGCCGGGCATCCGCCTCCAGGGCCTCGAAATCCATCCGGGAAGCCCGCTGGAGGAGCGAGAGGGCATCCTGCCATATCCGCTCGTCTGCGGGAGGGGTAATCCATCGGAATGAGCCCCGGGAAAGGAGATGTTCGAGGGCTTGAAGCTGGCTGGCGAGTTGATCTTCCAGTTGCCGGATTTCCTCCCGCTTCAGCCACCAGCGTCGGATCCCATCGGGGGTCGTCTGGATCGCCTGGATACGGTTATCCAGCCCCCGGCGATAGGTGATCTCCCCGATGGTGGCGCTCCAGAGTCGGCCGGCCCGGTCATAAGCGAGGACCTCCCGCCCGTAAAGGTGAAGGGAGAACGCGCCCCGCTGCAGGTTCAGCGTAATCGGGCCTTCCGCTGTTTCCAGACGCATCATGGCGCTTCCCAGGCTTGCCGAATAGGGTTTCAGGCCATGGAGCGGACAGCGGAGCTACCTGCCCCGCTCCCTCCATTCCCCAATCTTTATCAGGGGTGACACCATGAGCCTCCTCCGAAGGGCTTTTGAGGCGGCGGCCCTCAAACCATTGTAACTCCTGCTTACGGAGGATAGGGCACCCGGGCCACCAGGATCTCTTCCGAATCGTCCCTTTGTGCGACGGCGAGGAAGCCTGGCAGCGGGCCGATATCCCGATACCCCCGATCCCCGGGCGCCAAATTCACATCCCGTGCGATCAGCGCGGATTGCCCGTAAAAGGCCAGATCGAAGAGCGTTCCCGTCATCATGGGATTGATCGCATAAGCGAAGCGTCCCTCCTGAACGGTCGCCGCCCAGGCCCCCCGAAGCCAGTCCGCCTGCTGCTCCGGCGTCCAGGGCCCCGGGTTGGCGGAGGGCTGGACCAGGATCTCGGCTCCCAGGTGGGCCAGCCGTTCCCGCACCGGGGATTCCGGCGCAAAGGCATCCAGACAGATCGCGATTCCCACCCGGCCGGCCTCTGTCGGGAACACCCGGGTTTCCTCCAGGGATCCGGCGGTTAGATCCAGGCCCTGGGGGCCTTCCAGATCGATCCGCGCGACTTTCCGCTGAAGGCCGATCAGGGATCCGTCCGGCCCGAAGAGCGCGGCGGTGTTATAGACAGCGGGTCCCCGGGGGCGCAGGGTCTCCGGATGGGATCCGGAAGGGTAGGGGAGGGCGGCCAGCGGGGCGGAGCCGGCGACCAGAACCACGCGATATTTTCGGGCGAGGGTGGAGAATGTGCCCAGATAAAGCGGAACAAGTCGCGGCTGGATGGCCAGCAGCAGGGCACGGGCCCAGCTCACCCGATGGCGGAGCCGATGGTAGAGGGCCGGGAGGAACCGCTGGCGCAGCGCAAAGGCCATCGCCTTCGCCATTGTGGGCTGATGTCGAAGCCCGGGAGGGAGAACCGCCAGCGCGGCCAGCAGGCCCACATCCTCCGGGAAGGCCACCAGCGCCGGCTCCCGCGGATCCAGCCGCTCTGCTGCGCGGGCCATCAGCCCATCCATGCGGGCAATGAAAGCCGCAGGGGAAGACCCGTCCTGCGGAGACCAGTGCATCTGGATAGCGATCAGCTGGATCACGATTCGGATCCGTGGTGTGAGATCTGGGATCTGGCCCTGCGCCGTTGAGCGCAGATCGGGAAGGCCAAACGCTCCGTTCCCCACAGCCTGGAGGGCCACGCCGAACGTCCCCCGGGTGGATCAAGCCATGATCCAATCGGGTGAAGTCATGGGTTCTCTGGCGAGAGAGCGGCCGCGTTGCGATACAGGCCGTGGGTGTAGATATAGGACTCCACCTCGGGGGGGACCAGATATCGAATCGAGCCGCCGCTTTTCACGCGCCGTCGCAGATCATGGGAAGCGATGTCCAGAAACGGCGCATCCAGCCAGACCAGCCGTTTGCTGATCCCCGGCAATGCCTGTTCCAGAAGGGGCATATGAACCACATATCCGGGTCGGGGCATCACCGCCAGCCAGGTCATCTGGATCAGACGGTGGGGCTCCCGCCACCGGGGGAGATCCACCAGCGAATCGGATCCCATCAGAAAGAAGAACTCCGCTTCCGGATAGGCCGTTCGCAGGTGGACCAGCAGATCGACGGTGTAGTGAGGGCCCGGGCGATCGATGTCGGCCCGGGAGATCTCGAAAAACGGATTGCCCGCAATGGCCAGCGCCAGCATGTTCAGACGATGCTCAATCGGCGTGACCTCCGCGACCGGCTTGTGGGGAGGTTGCGCTGCCGGGATAAACAGCACCCGGTCCAGACCCAGCTGGATGCGGGCCTGTTCCGCCAGCACCAGATGTCCGTAGTGGGGCGGGTCGAAGGTTCCTCCCAGGAGGCCGAGGCGGTTCATTCGCAACGCTCCGGATTCCACGATGAGAGATCCTTATGAGCGCCTTCCTACATCGGCCCAGTCTACCCACTCCAGCTCCACATCGCCGATATAAACCGTATCCCCTGGCCGGACTCCGGCCTGCTCCAGGGCTTCGATGACGCCCAGCCGCTCCAGCTGGCGGTGGAGATGCAACAGGCCTTCCTCGGAATCCAGGCGGGCCATCCGCACGGCTTTCTCCGCCGCTGTTCCCAGAACCCGCCATCCATCCCGCTCGCGGACCACCTGGATCGGGACCTCGCGCCGGACGAGCGGGGGCACCGTGGGCGGCAGCGGGGGTGGAGGTGGCGCTTCCTGCAATCGCTTCCAGGCTTCCCACATCAGGGCCCGGGTGCCCTGTTTCGCTGCGGCGGAGATCGGGTGCACCACAAGGCCCCGCGCGGCGAAGGCCGCCTCCACTTCCGGCCATCGGGCCTGAACCTCCGGCAGATCCATCTTGTTGAAAGCGATGATCTCCGGCCGCTTCAGCAGATCCGGGTTGTAATAGCCCAGCTCCGCCCGGATCGCCTCATAATCCGCTACCGGGTCCGGGGAGAGACCATCCAGCAGGTGGATGAGGACGCGGGTGCGCTCGACATGGCGCAGGAAGGCCAATCCGAGGCCGACCCCCCGGTGGGCACCCTCGATCAGGCCCGGCAGGTCCGCCAGCACGAAGGAAGCCGTATCGTCCAGCACCACAACCCCCAGATGCGGATGGAGCGTGGTGAAGGGATAGTCCGCGATCTTCGGCCGCGCGGCGGTGACGGCCGCCAGCAGGGTGGATTTCCCGGCGTTCGGCTTGCCGATCAACCCGACATCCGCCAGAAGGCGCAGCTCCAGGTGGAGGCGACGGAATTCCCCCGGCTCCCCGCGCTCGGCGATCCGGGGGGCCTGATTCGTCGGGCTGACGAAGGCGGCGTTCCCCCGCCCGCCCCGTCCCCCCCGGGCGACGATCACGGTCTGCCCCGGTTCCGTGAGATCCGCCAGGATCTCCCCGGTATCTGCATCCCGGACCACGGTGCCGGGCGGCACGTCCAGAATGAGGTCCTCTCCGCTGGCCCCGGTCTTTCGGCCCCCGCGGCCATGGCGGCCGTTCTCCGCCCGGAAGTGGCGATGGCGATAATAATAAGCCAGCGTGTTCAGATGCGGGTTCACCCGCAGGATCACATCCCCTCCCTTGCCCCCATCGCCCCCATCCGGCCCGCCCATGGGCACGTATTTCTCGCGCCGGAACGAGACGCAGCCGTCCCCGCCGTCGCCGGCTTTCACTTCAATGATCACCTCGTCGCAGAAAACCCACGGTTCGCCCATGGAGATCCTCCTGCTGTCATTTTAGCGCGATCATCCTGGAGGAAAGGCCGGCCGTGAGGAATCGTTATCCTCCTTTCCGGAGGAAAAGATGGAGAGGCCGCCCTTCGCCGTCGCCCCTGAACCCCTCTTCTCCCCTGTTTATGGAGGAGAAGGGGGATAAGATGCAAACGGCCCGCTGACCCGAGAGCGGGGAGGGAACCCCTGAGGGGGCCCGATGAGGGCGCCGCGGAAGATCCCGGAGAGCCAGGAATTTTTGACCACGGCATGGGCTTGCAGTATGCTCAGGATCCAGAATCCCTCCGCTGGGCAAACCCGGATGGATGGCGAACACGGATACCCCTGGCATCTGCCGCCGGCGCTGGCCCTGCACCTGGAGATCCTCCGCTACCCGATCCTGGCCCGTCGGATTCGGGAGCGGATGCGTCAGGAGCTGTTCGCCCGCGGCATCATCACCCCCGAGGCCTTCGAGGAGGAGGTCCGGGAGAAGGCCCTGATCTCCCAGCGCCTCGAAGGGCTCACCGATCCCTTCGGCCAGGAATCGGCGGAGGAGTGGGAGGAGCGGCTGGCCCAGATCCGGGACCAGCTGACGGAGTTCTATTTCGCCTACAATCTCCCCCACAGCCTGTTCGTGGAGATCGTCCGCTCCGTGCTTGAGGAGCGGGCGCCGGGGCATCGCCCGGTTCTCACGTTCAACCCGGAGCTGGCCCCGGTGGAGGCGCTCTTCGCCCAGGCGGAATCCTACGAGGCCGTGCCCCCCGAGCAGCGCAAAGCGGTGCTCCCCCATCTCAAAGAGATCCGCGTGGTCCTCATCAAGAGCATCATCAGCGACCAGCTGGCCTTCGTGGGGATCGCCCGCGAGCACTTCACCTCGGCGGACCTGCGGTCGATCTATGAGCGGCGGATCGGGCAGGGGAAGATCGGCGGCAAGGCGGCGGGGATGATGCTGGCCTGGCGGGTTCTCCAGACGCCGGACCCCGAGGATCCCTTCCCGCTGGTCGAGCGGGTGAGCATCCCCGAATCCTGGTTCATCGGGGCCGATGTCTTCTACGAGTTCATGGAACGAAACGGATTGCTTCCTTATCTGAATCAGAAATACAAGTCCGAGGAGGAGATCCGTGCGGAGTTCCCGGAGGTGCAGCATGCCTTCCTGGAAGGACGATTCCCGGCCTGGTTCGTCCAGCGGCTGCGGGAGCTGCTCCGGGAGGTCGGCCGGCATCCGCTCATCGTTCGCTCCTCCAGTCTCCTGGAGGACAACTTCGGGGCTTCTTTCGCCGGCAAATACGAGAGCCATTTCTGCCCCAACCAGGGATCCCTCGAGGAGAACCTGGAGACGCTGCTGACGGCCATCAAGCGGGTCTACGCCAGCGTCTTCCATCCCGATCCCCTGATCTATCGGCGGCACGTCGGGCTGGTGGATTACGACGAGCGGATGGCGATCCTCCTCCAGAAGGTGGAAGGGGTTCGCTACGGCCGCTACTTCTTCCCGCCGATCGCCGGGGTGGCTTACTCCCGGAATCCCTTCCGCTGGAGCCCGCGGATCCGGCGGGAGGATGGTTTCGTGCGGATGGTGCTCGGGCTGGGCACCCGTGCAGTGGAGCGGGTGGCCCACGATTACCCCCGCATGGTCGCCCTCAGCCATCCGGGCCTACGCCCGGAGAAGGATCCCCAGGCCATCGCCCGGTATACCCAGCACTTCATCGATGTCATCGACCTGGAGGAGAACGCCTTCCGCACCATGCCCATCCACGAGGTGCTGGAGGGGGATTACCCTGGCCTGGCTTACCTGGCCCTGGTCCATAAGGGGGATTACCTCCAGCCCCTGATCGGCCGCAACGTCGATCCCCGCTCGCTGGTTATCACCTTCGATCGCCTCCTCCAGGAAACGGATTTCGCCCCCCTGATGCGGGCGGTGTTGCGCAAACTGGAACGCTACTACGGTCGGCCCGTCGATGTGGAGTTCGCGGTCCTCCTGGGGGATGGGCGGCCGCCCCGGCCCATGCTCCGGCTCCTGCAGTGCCGGCCGCAGACCGACCGCGAGCAGGCCGCCAGCCCCCGGATCCCACGGGATCTCCCTGCAGAGGACATCGTGTTCACCTCTCACCACATGGTGCCTCACGGGGCGGTGTATAACATCCGTTATGTCATCTATGTGGACCCCATCGCCTACACCCGCATCCCGGAGCTGAGCGCGCGGCTGGAGATCGCCCGCCTCATCGGGCGGTTGAACCGGCGTCTGGCGGGGGAGCGTTTCATCCTGATCGGGCCCGGCCGGTGGGGCAGCGTGAACCCTTACCTCGGGGTGAAGGTCGGCTACGCCGACATCTACAACGCCCGGGCCCTGGTGGAGATCGGGCTGCGGGGCGCCCAGGGATCCCCTGAGCTTTCTTACGGGACCCATTTCTTCCGGGATCTGATTGAGGCCCAGATCTATCCTCTGGCCATCATCCCGGACGATGAGCGGGCGATCTTCCAGGCCGATTTCTTCCTCCAGGCGCCTAACAGCCTGACCGCCCTGTTGCCGGAGGAAGCTCCTTACGCCTCCTGCGTGAAGGTCATCGATGTTCCGGGGGTCACCGGCGGCCGATACCTCCACCTGGTGATGGACGGCGATCACGAAGAGGCGATGGCCTATCTGGGTCCAGAGCGGGAGCAGGCGTAAGCTCGCTCTGGATTCACGGTGGTCGGGTCGGAGGGAGCCGGCGGCTTCCCTCAGCCGGCGCTCCTTCAAGGGCTCGGAGGGAGAGGAACCAGCCAAAAGAAAACATAGGGTGAGGAAGCGGTATATGCCTCCAGAGGGCTTCCGGTTCGTGGTATTGGCCCGCGATGGGCGGGCGCGGGCAGGGTTTCTGGATACGCCCCACGGGCGCATTCCAACGCCGTGTTTCGCCCCCGTGGGCACCCAGGGGGCGGTGAAGACCATCCCCGCATGGGACCTCGAGGACCTGGGTGCCCATCTGATCCTGGCGAACACCTATCACCTGTATCTGCGGCCCGGCGATGAACGGATCGCCCGCCTGGGCGGGCTCCACCGCTTTATGGGCTGGAACGGCCCCATCCTCACCGACAGCGGCGGCTTCCAGATCTTCAGCCTCCAGGGGCTGCGGGAAGTGGACGAGGATGGCGTCACCTTCCGCTCCCACCTGGATGGATCCCTCCACCGGTTCACCCCGGAGAAGGCGATCCGTATCCAGGAGAATCTGGGGGCGGATCTGATCATGTGTCTGGATGAATGCCCCCCGCCCATGGATTACGATTACAACGTGAAGGCCCTGGAGCGGACCCATCGCTGGGCCGAGCGCTGCCGGGCCGCGCATGCCCGAACCGACCAGGCCCTCTTCGGCATTGTGCAGGGTGGGGTGTTCGAGGATCTGCGGACCCGAAGCGCGCGCTTCCTGGTCAGCCTGGATTTCCCCGGCTACGCCATCGGGGGCCTGTCGGTCGGCGAGCCGAAGCCTCTGACCTACCGCACGCTGGAGCTCATGGACGCCCTGCTTCCAGAAGAGAAACCCCGGTATCTCATGGGCGTGGGGACCCTGGTGGATTTTGTGGAGGCGGTGGCGCGGGGGGTGGATCTCTTCGATTGCGTGATGCCCACGCGGGTGGCCCGGCATGGGACGGCGATCACGCGGGATGGGCGTCTGAACCTGCGCAACGCCATCTATGCGGAGGACCCCCGGCCGATCGATGAGGCGTGCGGATGTCCCACCTGCAGGCGGTTCTCCCGCGCCTATCTGCGGCACCTGTTCAATGTGGGGGAACCTCTGGCAATGTATCTGACCACGCTGCATAACCTGTATACGATGTTCCGGTTCATGGAAGAAATGCGCCAGGCGATCCTGGAAGGGCGCTTTGCGGACTTCCGGGCCGCTGTGCTGGAGGCCCAGGCCACCCTCCCGATGGACCCGGAGCCTGGGGTGGAAGGCTGAGAGGATGGTGCGGGAGAGCTCCGCCGTTTGGGGCCGTGAGGGTGCCTTCGGCGCCCCACGGCCCCGAGAGCTCCAGGAGGAGGCCAGCCGCCTGACGCTTTGTTAATTCATGGAAAGCAATGGCATGGCCCCTCGCGCGAGATCCCACCAGAGGTTGTGGGTCAGGATCTGTCGAAGGAGCGCTTCGCTCTCCTCGTGGCGTCGCTGCAATGCTTCTATCGCCGCCTCCAGCTGCGCCATTCGTTCCTCCAGCCGACGGCGTGCTGCCTCCAGCTCCGCCATCCGCTCCTCCAGCACCTGGAGGCGCATCGCGGAGACCAGCATCCAGCGGCGGATCGCGCGAAATGCTCCGATGAGGGTTTCCGCATCGATCGATTCCGGATCGGATTCCAGACGGCGGAAGAAGGCTTCCAGATCCCCCAGATCTTTATCCTGCGCCATGCGAGCACCTCCGGTTCAGGTTCAGGGTTTGCGCAATGGGACTTCCACGAGGGCCGGATGCCTTCTCCCCAGGGCTCTTTGAGCCCCAGGGAGAATGAGGATCGGACAGGCCGCCGAAGATGACCCGCCCGATCCCTGAAGCCCCGGCAGAAAACCCGCGGCGTCCATCTTATGATATATTAACTCAACGATCTTTGAGGGCTGAGCAGAACCCCTCCGGTGCCCCGCTCCGCCCTTAAAGGCCCCATAAGACGATCCGTCGCACCACATCTAATTTACCATATGAAGGAGGAGCGCTGGATGGCTTCCCGTTCACGCATTGCGGTTCTGGGAGGGACCGGAAAAGAGGGCTCCGGGCTGGCGCTCCGCTGGGCCCGGGCGGGTTTCCCGGTTGCCATCGGCTCCCGGGATCCAGAGCGGGCCCGTCATACCGCAGAGCGCCTGCGGGCGATGATCCCTGTCGCGGAGCTCATCGGCCTTTCGAACGCCGAGGCGGCCGCCTGGGGCGAGGTCGTGGTGGTCGCCGTTCCCTACGAAGGCCATGCGTCGCTCCTTCAGAGCCTTCGAGACCTCCTGGCCCGCAAGCTGATCATCGATGTGGTCGTCCCGCTGGATCCCAGCAACCCTCGCCGTTACGCTCCGCCGCCGGATGGATCCGCCACCGCCGAAGCCCAGCGGATCCTGGGCCCCGAAACCCCTGTGGTGGGCGCGTTCCATAACATCTCCCATCTCCATCTGCACGATCTGGATGAGGTCCCCGACTGCGATGTGCTGGTGGTGGGGGATCATCGGGAGGCCAAAGCCCGGGTCATCGCCCTCGCCGAAGCCATCGGATTCACCGCCTACGACGCAGGCCCTCTGGCGAACGCTCCGATCATCGAAGGGCTTACGGCCGTGCTGATCGGACTCAACATCCGCTACAACGTGCGGGGCGCGGGGATTCGGATCACGGGGATTTCAAAATGAAACCGATCACCCTGTTTCCTCTCGAAGGGTTGCCGATCATCCGCCCTGGGGACGATCTGGTTGCCCTGCTGGCGGAGGCGCTGCGCCGCTGGGGAGGGCCGCAGGCGGGGGATGTGCTGGTGGTGGCCCAGAAGATCGTTTCGAAAGCGGAGGGTCGTTTCGTCCGCCTTTCCGACGTGACCCCCTCCGCTCGCGCTCTCGAGCTGGCCCGCATCACGGGAAAGGATCCCCGCCTGCTGGAGGTGATTCTCTGGGACACCGCCGAGGTGCTCCGGACGCGGCCCGGATTGATCATCGTCGAACACCGCCTGGGGTTCATCTGCGCCAATGCCGGCGTGGATCGCTCGAACGTGGCCCCCGAAGGGGAGGAGATTGTGCTCCGCCTCCCGGAGGATCCGGATGGTTCCGCCCGGCGGATCCGGGAGGGGATCCGGCAGCGGTTCGGCGTGGATATCGGTGTGGTGATCGCGGATAGCCATGGCCGGGCGCACCGAAAGGGGGTGATCGGTGTGGCCATCGGGGTCAGCGGCCTCCCGGCGCTGGAGGACTGGCGAGGGCGCCCGGATCTCTTCGGCTATATCCTGCAGCACACCGAGGTCGCGCTGGGGGATCTGGTGGCTTCGGCCGCGACCCTGTTGCTGGGCCAGGCTGCCGAGGGGGTCCCCGCCGTGCTGATCCGGGGTCTTTCCTTCACCCCCCGGGAAAGCTCCGCCCGGGAGCTGGTGCGGGAGCGAGCGTATGATCTGTTTCGCTGATACGACCATCGGATCTTCGGTGGAACCTCAGGCTCGGGGGACCTGTTCGAGCGACGGCGGTTGTGGCGCTCCCCCGAGGGCAAAGCGCGATCCGTGGAGGGGAGAAGGCGATGACTCTATCGGGGATCCGCGTTCTGGATCTCACCCGGTTGCTGCCGGGCCCCTTCGCCACGCAATGGCTGGTGGCGATGGGCGCGGAAGTCATCCGGGTGGAGCCCCCGAAGGGGGGAGACTGGCTTCGGGAGATGCCTCCCTTTGTGGAGGGGATGGGCGCATGGTTCACCGCGGTGAACCGGGGCAAGAAGAGCGTGGCCATCGATCTCAAACAACCGGAGGGCCGGGAGCTCTTCCTCCGCCTGGTTCAATCGGCCGATGTGGTGGTGGAGGGCTTCCGACCGGGCGTGATGGCCCGGCTGGGCCTGTCCCCGGAGCTTCTCCTGAACCACCAGCCCCGTCTGATCTATGCGTCCCTCACCGGCTACGGAGCGGGCAGCGCCTGGCGGGAACGGGCGGGGCACGATCTGAACTATCTCGCGCTGGCCGGCTTTCTGGGGCTTAATGGGCCCCGGGAAGGGCCTCCGATGCCGCCGGCGGTGCCGGTCGCCGATTTCGGGGGGGCGATGGCCCTGGTGATCGCCGTGCTGGCCGGCCTCTTCTACCGCGAGCGGACCGGCCGGGGGGTCATCCTGGACGCATCGATCTTTGAGGTGGTGGTGACCTGGATGCTACCCTTCTGGCGGGCCCATCGGGCGGGGCTCCCGGCGGCCCGGGAGGGGATGCCCCTCAACGGCGCGCTCCCCTGTTACCGGGTTTATGTCACGGCGGATGGGGGGGCGATGGCGCTGGCGGCTCTGGAGCCTGCCTTCTGGCGGTCTTTCTGCGAAGCGGTCGGACATCCGGAGTGGATCCCCCGTGCCTTCGATCCCACCCTGATCCCGGAGGTAGCCGCGCTGTTTCGGAGCCGGACCCGGAGGGAATGGGAAGCGCTCCGGGGGACCATCGATGCCTGCCTGGAACCGGTGCTGGAGCCGGCGGAGGCCATCCAGTCGCTGGCCGACCTCGCCCCCGATTTCCAGGATGAGCGCCCCAGCCTGCCGTTTACCATAGATCACAGGCGGCTCGCGGCGATGGGCCCTCCTCCTCGCCTGGGGGAACACACGGTAGAGATCCTGAAAGGCCTTGGCGTCGAAGCCACGGATCTGGAGGACCTCGCGCGCCGGGGTGTCATCCGGGCCGAGGGGGTTTATTGAACCTTATGGTGGTTCCCGGGGAAGCTGCGCCGTTGGCTTCTGTTCAGGGCTCGTGGGGTGGGGCCAGTCCCATCCCCGGGAGGGGAGCAGATCCTATCTCTCCAATCGAAGCCCGGCTGCGTGAATCCTCCCCCGGGAAGCGGACATGGCCGGGCAGAATGCTATTCCTCACCGATCAGCTCTAATTCCGAGAACATCACGGAATAACTGTGGCCGGAAGCATAGATCCGCAGGCGGGTGAGGGTGGCGGGAGGCGCCCCGATGGCTCGCAGCGATTCCATCAGGTTCCCCGAATCGAAGGTATACCATTCCCTGAGGGGAACCCGGACGTGGACGTTATAAGGGGGTGGGCAAACCTGGGGAAGGCAGCTCTCCGGGGTCTGGGGGCTCACCTCTCCGATGGCGTAGAACCCCTGCAGCCACTGGCGGTCGTTGCCGTTGATGTCTTTGTATTCGAGGCGGATCATCAGCGGGCATTCGGTCCCCACCACCCCACATACTGCAACATCCTGGAAGAGGATCTTCAGGGTGATGTGCAGTTGAAGCGAGCGGAAATCCCGCACATCCTGGTTGAGGAGGAGGAAAACCCCCGTCTGGGCGTGATCGAATCCGGAGCGCGAGATCGCCAGCACGCGACGGCCAGCCTCCGAATCCTGGGCCACTTTCCCCGGGCTCTCGCCGGGTTGCTTGACAAACCGGAAGATGGCCCACTGGCCAGGTGGAACCGGCTCCTCCACATTCCGCTCCGGCAACGGCGCCCGGAAGAGGTCCGGCAGCAAATTCCGCCCCGCTCCCAGCGGTCCCTCCACCCGGCCATCCAGCCCAATCCGCGCCCGTTGATCGCTCTTCAGGGTTCGGATCCCGGCTGAATTCCCCACCCGGGCTTCGCCGGAACGCACGGTGAAATCCGTCCGGTCGTTCTGGACCTCCGCGGCCAGCGCCCCGGAGAGCACTTCCGCCTGTCCGTGGGGGGTCTGGATCACGAGCTCGAGGGCCCGCTGGCCTTCGAGGCGGATGACCCGGATTCGGCCGGCGCGGACATAGAGGGTGATGCGCGCCGGCTCCGGGCTGATCCCGAACCGGGGGTAGCGGGCGTATCGGACTTCCACCTGGGTGTTGGGATAGATCTGGACCGCTGCGAGATCCTGGGGTGCGGAAAACTGCGGTTCGGAGAAGATCACCAGGCCCTGGGATTGAGCATCCGTGATCAGAAGATCGCCTTCCGTCAGCCGGGAATAGGGGGTGCCCGGGGTGATCGCCACCGGCTCTCTCTCCGGATGCTCCAGACGGAGGACCCCGGACAGGGCAGATACCCGGGCGGGCGTGCCGATATGGGAGGTGCGAAGATAGGTGAGGACCTGCCATGGGATCAGGACGCTGAGTCCCACGCAGGTGACGAAGGACAGCAGAAGGATGATCCAGGCCAGGCGCTGCACCTGGGCCTCAGTCCACCTCGTAGCGGATGCGAAATCCCCGGAATTCACCGGTCGGCCTCTCCCAGTAGGTTTCCACATAATCCACGCGGGCGGCTGGCGGGCCCTGCTGAAGGAAAGCGAGCAGGGCTTCCGCCGCCGATCGGGGTCCCTCGGCCACCACCTCCACGGTGCCGTCCGAGCGATTGGCCACCCAGCCGCTCAGACCGAGGGCCTCCGCCCGCAACCGGGTGTAATATCGAAAGTTCACGCCCTGGACGATCCCATGCACGATGGCGTGAAGCCGGACCTGTTCTTCCTGTGGTTTCCGCTGTCCGGTCCCCCCCATCATGGCCTCCTTCCCCGGATGCGCTCTACATTTTAACTCAGCTTGCGCGGACGCGATCGAAGGAAGCGTTCCACCTGGCCGTGATGCCTCCTGCGGTGGCGCTTCCGTGTCCGGCGACCCGCCTGAGCCCTGAAGCCACCCCCGGTGAATGTCCGGAGGGATCGCTTTCGTGGTTGCCAGATCGGAGAACCTAAGGTTTACTTGCTCTGCCGCAG
>BEHY01000014.1 GCA_002898735.1 Candidatus Thermoflexus japonica | reverse complement strand
GGATCCCCCGGGAGGAGCCCCGGGATGTCCCATCTTCCCCCTTCCGAACCGGACTCCCAGGCTGAAGGAGCAGGAGATCCCATGCGAGCCGCCGATTGGATCCTGGAGAACGCCCGGATCTACACGCAGGATCCCGAGCAGCCGATGGCCGAAGCCCTGGCCATTGTCGGCGAGGGGATCGAAGCGGTGGGCTCCATCGATGAAGTGCGCCCCTGGAGGGGTCCGCGCACCCGGGTTCTGGATCTGAAGGGCGCGGCCGTGCTCCCGGGCCTGATCGATGCCCATCTGCATCTGGAAGGCTATGCCCGCCGTCGAATGGGCGTGGACGTGGATACCCCTACGCTCGAGGAGGCGCTGGAGCGCGTGGCCCGTCGAGCCGCTTACACGCCGCCGGGGAGCTGGATCATCGGCCGGGGATGGTTGCAGGAGCGATGGGGGCGGTTCCCCTCCGCCGACGATCTGGATCGGGTGGCGCCGGCGCATCCGGTGGCCCTCTGGGCCCGCAGCGGACACGCCCTGTGGGCGAATCGGGAGGCCATGCGCCGGGCCGGGGTCACCCGGGAAACCCCCGATCCCCCCGGCGGGCGGATCGCCCGGGATCTATCGGGGGAGCCGGTCGGTCTCTTTTTCGAACGGGCGATCGACCTCGTGGCCCGGGCGATCCCGGAACCCTCTGTGGAGGAGCTTGCGGAGGCCCTCTATGAGGCGCTCCACGAGCTGGCCGCCATGGGCCTCACAGCGGTCCACAACTTCGATGGTCCCCGGTCCTTCGCGGCCCTTCAGATCCTCCGCGAGCGCGGGGATCTCCCCCTGCGGGTAGTTCAGCATCTTCCCCTAACGATGCTGGACCAGGCCCTGGCCCTCGGTCTGCGAACCGGTTTCGGGGATCCCTGGCTGCGTATAGGGGCGGTGAAAATCTTCGCGGACGGCGCCCTGGGGCCGCGGACCGCATGGATGCTGGCGCCGTATGAGGGAGAGCCGGAGAACCTGGGCATCGCGTTCACACCCCCGGACGCCATGCGGGAGGCGGCCCGGCGGGCCACCGCCGCGGGTCTCTGGCTGGCCATCCACGCCATCGGGGACCGGGCCAACCGGGAGGTTCTGGATCTCTATGCTGAATTGCGGGATCTGGAGGAGCGGTTGGGGATTCCGCCGGAAGCCCGTCGCCATCGCATCGAGCATACGCAGCTCGTGCATCCGGATGATATCCCGCGCCTGGGCCCGCTGGGGATCATCGCCTCGATGCAACCCATCCACGCGATCTCCGATCGCCCCATGGCGGAGCGCTACTGGGGGAAGCGATGCGCCACCGCCTACGCCTGGCGCAGCCTGAAGGACCATGGGGCCCGGCTGGCCTTCGGCTCCGACGCCCCTGTGGAGCCGCCGAACCCATTCTGGGGCCTGCATGCTGCCGTGGTCCGCAATGGCTGGTATCCGGAGCAGGCCCTCTCCTTGACGGAGGCTCTGGAAGCGTATACAGTGGGCCCGGCCTGGGCGGCCGGGCTGGAGCGCTGGCAGGGCCGCTTGCGGCCCGGGATGTGGGCGGACCTCATTGTGCTCTCTGACGATCCCTTCCGGATCCCGCCGGAACGGCTTCGCGAACTGGAGGTGCTCGGCACTATGGTGGGTGGGCGCTGGGTTTATCAACGGATGTAACCGTTTGTCCTCTGGTCCGGGAGGCCTGGATCTCCTTACCTTCCCTCGCCCTGAGGCTCTTCGGGCTGCGGAGGGGGGGGCGTGGGTTCCGCCGACGGGGTGGGGACCCGGGCGGTTGGAGCCTGCACCATCCATATCACTCCCAGGATCACCAGGGCCGCGCCCAGATCACCCAGCGGGCCGAAGCGTTCGCCCCATATCAGGTAGGAAGTCACCATCGCCACCACGGGCTCCAGGGTCGCCACGATGGCTGCCCGGGTCGCTTCCAGCCGCCGCAGACCGGCATAGTAAATCAGATAGGCCAGATACGTGGAACAGATGGTCAGGAAGGCGACGGCTCCCCAGGCCACCGGCCCTGGTCGATGGAGCGGGGTGAAGGGGAGGAGGCTGAGGGCCCCCACCGGCATGGCGTAAGCGAACAGGGTCGGGGTCTCATAGCGCTGGAGATAGATCTTCCCGAAGAGATAATACAGGGCATATGTGAATCCCGAGACCAGTCCCCATATGATCCCGGCGGGATGGATCCGCACCTCCCCGCCCTGAAGGCTGACGCCGGCTACCCCGAGGAGCGTTAAGAGCAGGGCGGCCAGCTTATGAGCGCCCATCGGCTCCCGGATGAAGATCCACGAGAGGAGGGCCACCCAGGCAGGAGCCGTATAGAGCAGCACGGCCGCCATCGCTCCGCCCCCGGCCTGCACCGCGAACTGGAAGGAAGCGTAGAACAACGCCACACCGACGAGGCCGAAGCCCAGCACGATCGGGAGATCCCGCCGGGCTATTCGAATCCGGCCGATGAGGAGGGCGTGGGCTCCGAACAGAACACCTCCGAAAACCGCCCGCCAGAAGGCGACCTCCATGGGTGTCAGCCCATGGGCAAAGGCCAGCCGGCTCACGGGGCCGATCAACCCCCATAGGAAGGCTGCGGTCAGCATATAGAGATAGCCGATCATAGGGGCCTCTACCGCGAATTCGATGGGTTTGAAGGAGGAAGGGCCTCTATGGGATCAGCCCCTCCGTTGCGCCTCAGCGGGGCATGCGGAGGAAGACGCTGAGGGCGATCAGTTCCATCCCGATCGCGAAGGCGATCACCCCTCCCAGGGAGAGATCGTAGAGCGCCCCCATGGCTGCGCTGCCCAGGAACCAGGCCAGCCCGTAGACCCCGTTGAACAGGCCGTAAGCCGTGCCCCGTTCTTCCCGGACCACCAGCGAAGGGATGGCTGCCCGCATGATGGTCTCCTGTCCGCCGATCACTGCCCCCCAGAGCATCACGCCGATGAGCAACAGCGGGGGATAACCGGAGAAGACCAGAGGGGCCGCAACGGCGCTGAAGGCCGGGATCGTCACCAGAACCCGGAGGCCGAAGCGATCATACAGGGCCCCGAAGAGCAGGCCGGCGGCCGCATCCACCAGCATCGCTGCAGCGAACAGCGCCGGGATCACGGGATCCGCCACGATCCTCACCTGCTTCAGGTGGAACGAGAGCAGCTGGAAGGGAACCAGCCCGGCGACGCTCAGGGCCACGAAGACCAGATACTGCCGGAAGCGCGGATCCGCGGTCCCCTTCGGGGGCGCCTTTCCCGGATCCGCGGGGGAGGCCTCCAGGTGCTGGGGGGTGGGATAAAGCAGGCGGGCGGCGATCAGGATGCCCAGGGTGAGCAGCGCGGGGATCAGCAGGATCCCGAAGGCCAGATCATACCGCCCGGATAGCTGGAGGATCAACGCCATGACCAGAGGGCCCCCGACCGCCCCGATCTGGTCCAGGGCTTCGTGGAGGCCGAACCCTTTTCCAGGCCCGATCTCGCTGGCGGCGTAGGAGAGCATCGTGTCCCGGGCGGGGGTGCGGACGGCCTTGCCCAGCCGCTCGATCAGGGTCAGCGCGGCGGCGACCGGCCAGGCGCGGGCCAGGGCCAGGAGGGGGACGGCGAGCACGCTCATCGCGTATCCGGGGATCGTCAGGAGCCAGGGCCGGCGCAGGCGATCGGTCAGGTAGCCGTAGAGCGGGCGCAGCCCATAGCTGATGAGTTCCCCGATCCCACTGATCATCCCCACGATCGCCCCGCTGGCGCCCAGCAGCGCCAGGTAAGGCCCCAGGATGCTGCGGGCGCCCTCATAAGTGACATCGGCCATCAGGCTGACCATGCCGAAGAGCACGATCAACCGCAGGGCTCGCTGCCGGTTCGAGGTCAACATCGGCTGGATCTCCCGCAAGGGTTTGGAGGCTCGTCTCCCTGAGAGGATATTATGGACGGCTCAGGCAGGGCCTGCCCAGCTGGATTGGGAGCTGGGGGAGCCGGATCGCCTTCCCCTCCATCGGAGCAGGCAGGGCGTTTCCATCATCGCGGCCACACCGCTGATCTCTTCCTGAGGGCTTTTGGGGGGCCGGAAATTGACGGGAGCCCGGATTCCCCGTAAAATTAATCTGGAGAACGATGTCGTTGGCCTCTTCCGGAATGGGAGCCCAACGGCGTAATGGTAATGAATCAACTGGAGATCCTCCCTTCAACCGATGAGGCTGCGGAAGATTGTCCGCATAGCGGATCCAGATGGGATTCAGCGGGGCCACCTTGCCCGAGGTGGCCCCGTTTTATTTTTTGGCGGGCCTACCGAGTCCCATCCAGGGTCGCGCGGCGGGTTTCCGGGCATCCATCCCGTTCGCGTGATTCTGGCCAGGAATCCTTTTTAAGGAGCGATCGCCATGGCGGTGGAACAGATTCGACAGGAGACCCTGAATCCCTTCGAGATCGTTCAGAAGCAGCTGGATGAGGTCGCCCAGGTGATCGGCCTGGAGCCTCACGTTCATGAGATGCTCCGCTGGCCCAAGCTGGAGATCCAGGTTACCTTCCCGGTCCGCATGGACGATGGGTCGATCCGGATCTTCCGGGGATTCCGGGTGCAGTATAACGATGCCCGGGGACCGGCCAAAGGGGGCATCCGCTATCATCCTCAGGAGACCATCGACACGGTGCGAGCTCTGGCGGCGTGGATGACCTGGAAGACGGCGGTGATGGATCTGCCGCTGGGTGGCGGCAAGGGCGGCGTGGTGTGTGATCCCAAGCATCTCTCCCAGGGGGAGCTGGAGCGGATCAGCCGGGCCTACATTCGGGCCATCGCCCCCTTCATCGGGCCGGAACGGGATGTGCCCGCGCCGGATGTTTACACGAACCCCCAGATCATGGCCTGGATGATGGATGAATACAGCACCATCGTCGGCTACAACGCGCCGGGGGTGATCACGGGCAAGCCGTTGCCTCTGGGCGGGAGCCGGGGGCGGGAGGATGCCACCGCGCGGGGCGGGATCTATGCCACCCGGGAGGCGGCGAAGGTGCTCGGCCTGGACCTGAACGGGGCTACCGCTGCCATCCAGGGCTATGGGAACGCCGGCCAGCACGCCCATCGGCTGGGGACGGAGCTCCTGGGCCTGAAGGTGGTGGCCGTCAGCGACTCCCAGGGCGGGGTGTATAACCCCAAGGGCCTGGACTTCGCTGCGCTGTCGGCCTGGAAGCGGGAGCACGGCACCGTCGTGGGCTTCCCGGGGGCGGATGCGCTCACCAATGAGGAGCTCCTGGAGCTTCCGGTGACCGTCCTGTTCCCGGCCGCTCTGGAGAACCAGATCACTGCCGAGAATGCCCCGCGCATTCGGGCCCGTATCGTGGCGGAGCTGGCGAATGGTCCCACCACCCCGGAGGCCGACCACATCCTCCACGAGAACGGGGTTTACGTCATCCCCGATTTCCTGTGCAACGCAGGCGGGGTCACGGTTTCCTACTTCGAAATGGTGCAGAACGCTTACGGCTATTACTGGAGCGAGGCGGAGGTTCATCAGCGGCTGGATGAGAAGATGACGGCGGCCTTCCACGCGGTGCATGAGACCGCACGGCGCTACAGGGTGCACAACCGGCTGGGCGCCTACATCGTAGCGATCGAGCGGGTGGTCGAGGCGATGCGGTTGCGGGGCTGGGTGTGAAAACCCCGAAGGGGCAACCCTGCGGGCCTGCTCGAACCGGAAGGCGAAGGTGGCAGTGGCTTTCCCGCCGCTCCCTTCGCCTTTGTTTGGGGCTCCCTGTCGAGGTTTGGGGGATCAGGTGAGGCGCCCTCGGTGCCCCACCTGATCCCTGAGTCTCATGACCCGAGGGGCCGCAGGAAGCGGTCATCCGGCTAACCCCGGACGCTCATCTACATCCGTTTGAAGGGGGGACCATGGCGGCGGAACGCCTGGCGGAGGTTTCCTACAGCGCTTTCTATTCTCCCTCGCCGGAAGCCGTTCGGAAGGGCCTCCAGACCTGGCATGCGGCGCTGGCCCAGTTCGATAAGGCCGCCCGGATCCTGGAGGCCTCCGGCCATCCTCTCAAGCGAGGTCTGATTGAGTTCCTGCGCCGCCCCAAGCGGGAGCTGATTGTCAACTTCCCCGTCCAGATGGACGATGGCTCTATCCAGATGTTCACCGGCTACCGGGTGCACCACAACACCGTCCGCGGCCCAACGAAGGGCGGCATCCGCTACCATCCGGATGTCACCCTGGAGGAGGTGCGGGCGCTGGCGATGTGGATGACCTGGAAATGCGCGCTGGTGAACATCCCCTACGGGGGGGCCAAGGGCGGTGTGGCGGTGGATCCTGCGAAGCTCTCCCCCCGGGAGCTGGAGCGGCTGACCCGGCGGTATACCACGGAGATCAGCATCCTCATGCACCCTGGCGGGGATGTGCCCGCCCCGGATGTGGGGACCAATCCCCACATTATGGCCTGGATCATGGACACGTATTCCATGCACACCGGCTTCACGCAGCCTGCCGTGGTCACCGGGAAGCCCCTGGAGATCGGCGGGACGGTCGGGCGGGTGGAGGCTACCGGGCGGGGGGTGATGATGGTGGTCGCCGAGGCCCTGAAAGTGAACCGAATCCCCATCGATCGAGCCACCATCGCCATCCAGGGCTTCGGGAACGTGGGCTCCTATGCGGCTCTCACCGCTCATCAGATGGGGGCCAAAGTGGTGGCCGTGAGCGATGTCCACGGTGGCCTCTACAATCCCCGGGGGCTGAATATCCCCAGGCTGATGGATCATGTCCGTCAGCACCGGACGGTGGTCGGTTTCCCTGAGGCCGACCCCATCACCAACGCGGAGCTTCTCACGTTGAAGGTCGACGTTCTGATCCCTGCGGCCCTGGAGAATCAGATCACGGCGGAGAACGCGCCCTACGTGCAGGCGCGCATCCTGGCGGAAGGGGCCAACGGGCCCACGACGCCGGAGGCGGATGAAATCCTGCTCGAGAAGGGCGTCTTCATCGTGCCGGATATTCTGTGCAACGCCGGCGGGGTGGTGGTCTCCTATTTCGAGTGGGTGCAGGATCTGCAGTCGTTCTTCTGGACGGAGGAGGAGATCAACCAGCGGATGGAGCGGATCCTGAAGCGGGCTTTTTACGAGCTGCTGGCGAAGGAGGAGGAGCTGCGCCGCTACGGCCTGAAGCCGGGGGACTATCGCACGGCCGCCCAGGCGCTGGCGATCTGGCGCGTCGCCCAGGCGACCCTGATCCGGGGCATTTACCCGTAGACGATACCCCGGGATCCCCCCAGAGGAGCCGGGGGCCTGGCAGGTCATCCGGAGGGGCCTGTCAGGCCCCCGCGCCTTTTTGTTGAGAGAATGTCCCTGTGAGGCGTGGCCAGCCTTAGGAGCTGCTGAAGGAAAGGGATGTCCGGAGAGCGGACCCGTGGGGTTTATGTGCTGTGGCTGGAGGTATCCGGGGAGGTCCGGATCGGCCGCCTGGGGCGCTGGCGCCTGGACGGCGGCTATGCCTATGTGGGCTCCGCGCGGGGCCCGGGTGGGTTCCGGCGGCTGCAGCGCCACCGGGAGGTGGCCGAGGGCCGGAACCCCACCCGTCGCTGGCATATCGATTTCCTGCTGGCCGTCGGCGCATGGCGCGGGGCCTTCATCCTGGAGACCGATGATCCTCGCATGGAGTGCCGGCTGGCCCGCGCGCTGGCGGAGCGGTTGCCCCCCGCGATCCCCCGGTTCGGCAGCAGCGACTGCCGCTGCCCAACCCACCTCTTCGCCGTCCCCGATGTCGCCCGATTCCACCGGCTGATAGTCGAGCTGGGCCTCCGCCCGTTCTGATCCGGAGCTGCGTATCTCCCCGAGGCGCTTCAGGCGGAAAAGGGAAAGGCACCCCCCGCGATGGGATGCCCGGGAGGATGGCTGGCCCCTGGCCTCTTCGATAACATAGAGAAGCAGGTTCCGGATCCACAGATCCTCGCGCTCGGGAAGGAGAGAGGTGCGCGCGCTCACCCCGAAAGGCCCCTGGGGCGCCGGGCTTCACGCCGCCGGTCGGATCCTGGCCCTGGCGCTCCTGGTCCTTTCGTCCTCCGCCAGAGGGCCGCTGGCGCTGACGCTGGCTCCCCCGCGTGCGCCGGAGACGCTGAACCCCGTCGTGGGGGTCCACACCCGGGTGACGGACGAGGTGGATCCCTCGCGGATCTATCGTACGTTTGAGATGGCCCGGGCCATGGGGGCCGCGTGGGTGGTGGAGTTCTTCCCGTGGCCTTATCTGGAACCGGCGCCGGGCCGCTACGCCTGGGGGCACAGCGATCTGCGGATCTTCCTGGCCCGACGGGAGGGCCTGAAGGTCATCGCCCGCATCGGGATGGTTCCCGTATGGGCGCGCCCGTGGCGCGCCCCGGCGACCTACCTGGGGGCTGAAGCGGTCTTCCCCTTCGCCCGCTTCGCCGCCGCCTTCGCCGCCCGTTATCGGGACCAGATCGCCGCCCTGGTGATCTGGAATGAGCCCAACCTTTACATCGAGTGGGGGGAGCGGCCACCGGACCCGGGCGCCTTTGTCGCCCTGATGAAGGCGGTGTATCCGGCGGTCAAGCAGGTGGCGCCGGACCTGCCGGTGCTGGCCGGCGGGCCGGCGCCCACCCTGGAGAATTCTCTCCACGCGATGAACGATCTGCGGTTCCTGAAGGAGGTTTACGACAGGGGGATCGCCGCCTCCATCGATGGATGGGCGATGCATCCGTATGGGTTCGGGAACCCGCCGGAGGAGCCGCCGGACCCCCGGCGCCTGAACTTCCGCCGGGTGGAGCTGATGCGGGCGATCATGCGGCTTTACGGCGATGAGCGGCCGATCTACATCACCGAGACGGGCTGGAACGAATCGCCGGAATACGATCACGGCCTTCCGCCGGAGGTGCGGGCGGATTACACGGTGCGGGCCTATGAATACGCGCAGCGGAACTGGCCGTGGTGCCCGGTGGTCGCGATGTGGGCGTTGCGCTATCCATGGCGGGAGAATGCCATCCTCGAGGGCTATGCCTTCCTCGACCTGGATTTCCGCCCCCGGCCGGTTTATGAGGCGGTCCAGCGCTACACCCACGGGCAACGATCCATCGATGCGGATCGATGAACGCTTCCGGGCAGGCCGGTCGTTCCCGAACAGGGGCATGAATGTGGTAAACTCTTCCTCACTCAGAGGATTGCCTCATTCCCAGCATCCATGATGGGGAGGGAAGGATGGACGCATCCCTTCAACGCGTGGCCCTCATCGGGTTCGGGGCGGTGGGGCGGGCTTTCGCCCGGTTGCTTCTGAGAAAGCATGAGGAGATCCGCCGCCGTTATGATCTCGACATCCGGGTCACCGGGATCATCACCGCCCGTCGGGGGGCCGCCTGGGACCCGGAGGGGCTGGATCTAACCGCCGCGCTGGCGACGGTGGAGGGCGGCGGGGATCTGAGCGCCCTGAGCCGGAGCCCCGCGCCAGCGGATACCCGGGCCTTCATCGAGCGCTGCCCGGCGGATGTGATCGTGGAGATCACCGTCCTGGATCCCCGCACCGGGCAGCCGGCCACCGACCATGTGCGGGCGGCCCTGCGCTCGGGGCGGCACGTCGTGACCGCGAACAAGGGCCCGCTCGCCTTCGCCTACCGGGAGCTGCGGGAGCTCGCCCGCTCCCTCGGCCGGGCGTTCCTCTTCGAGTCCACGGTCATGGACGGCGCCCCGCTGTTCGGTCTGGTCCGCGAGGGGCTGCCGGCCACCCGCATCCTGGGGTTCCGGGCCATCCTCAACAGCACCACCAACTTCATCCTCACCCGGATGGAGGAGGGGATCCCCTTCGAGGAGGCCGTTCGAGAGGCCCAGGCCATCGGCATCGCCGAGGCCGATCCATCGAATGATATCGATGGATGGGATGCGGCCGTCAAGACCTGTGTGCTGGCCAACGTGTGGATGGAGGCCGATCTGCGGCCCGATCAGGTGGAACGGGCCGGCATCCGGGGGATCCGGCCGGAGGATCTGGTGGCGGCGCGACAGGAGGGGCGGCGGATCCGGCTAGTGTGCACCGCGGAGCGGGGCGCGGATGGGGCGGTGCGGGCCCGGGTGGCCCCGGAGGCCGTCCCGCTGGAGGATCTTCTGGCCCATGTGCGTGGGACCTCGTCGGTGATCACTTTGCGCACGGATACCTTAAAACAGCTCACCCTGATCGAGCATGAGCCCGAGCCCGCTCAGACGGCCTTCGGGATCCTGGCCGATCTTATCAACGTCGCGCGGGGCCACTGGGGGTAGGGAACGCGGGTGGAAATCGGCCTGGGGGGGACGTCGGTCGGTTGCGCCGATGGAAATCGGCCTCTGGAGGCGCTATGCGCCATGCGTCGGCCTATTGTGCCGATTGAAATCGGCCTCCAGAGGGCGCTCCGCGCCGGGCGTCGGCCTGCGCCGACGCGGATCGTCTTCCAGCCGGCGGAGGCCGGCCGATGGCCACAAGGCCTGGGGAGGTCGAATTCATCCAACGCCCCACGTCGCGTGTCGGCCTGTTGCGCCGATTAAAATCGGCCTTGTTGGGCGCTGGGCGCCGGGCGTCGGCCTGCGCCGACGCGGATTGCCTTCCGGCCGGCGCAGGCCGGCCGATGGCCGAAGGCCTCGGGAGGTCGAATTCATTCGACGCCCCACGTCGCGTGTCGGCCTGTTGCGCCGATTAAAATCGGCCTTGTTAGGCGCTCCGCGCCTTGCGTCGGCCTGCGCCGACGCGGATCGTCTTCCGGCCGGCGGAGGCCGGCCGCTGGCCGAAGGCCTCTCCCGGTCGAATTCATTCGACACCCTCCCGCGCCCGTGTCGGCCGGTTGCGCCGATTGAAATCGGCCTCCAGAGGCGCGGTGCGCCGGGCGTCGGCCTGCGCCGACGCGGATCGTCTTCCGGCCGGCGGAGGCCGGCCGCTGGCCGCAGGCCTCTCCCGGTCGAATTCATTCGACACCCTCCCGCGCCCGTGTCGGCCGGTTGCGCCGATTGAAATCGGCCTCCAGAGGCGCGGTGCGCCGGGCGTCGGCCTGCGCCGACGCGGATCGTCTTCCGGCCGGCGGAGGCCGGCCGTCGGCCGCAAGGCCTCGGGAGGTCGAATTCATTCGACGCCCACCCCGCGCGCCGGGCGTCGGCCGGTTGCGCCGATGGAAATCGGCCTTGTTGGGCACTCCGTGCCTTGCGTCGGCCTGCGCCGACGCGGATCGTCTTCCAGCCGGCGGAGGCCGGCCGCTGGCCGAAGGCCTCCCCGGTCGAATTCATTCGACACCTCACGATCCTCCATGATCACCGGCTTCTTGAGCTCCCGCTGGGGGTTGATCTATTTCCACCTCCTCAAAGACAGACTCCAATTCCGGGATCAGATCGCCAGCGGCATGATGCTCTTTCTGCCGTCTGATATACGCCATGATCTGTTCGACATCCCACCGGCTGACGCTGAACGCCCCATAGTATCCCTGCCACCTGAAAAATTGCGGAGGCTTCAGGGTTTCATTGACGAAACAAGAGGAAACCCCTTTAAGGCGCTTGACCAGCTCGGCAACGCTCATGGTAGCCGGCATACGGACCAAGATATGAAGATGGTCAGGGACGCTGTTAAGGGCCAGCAGGGTGCATCCCATCTTTTGAGCCTCGCTCGCTATGATCCGATGTAGCGATCGCTCAATCGGAGGGGTGATCAGGGGAAGGCGGTCCCACGTTGCCCAGACCAGATGGATGTAAACAGCAACCGTATCGCGGCGCATGATGCCCATTTCTCCTGTAGCAGTATGTGGCCCTAATGCGGAGGGGATCTTTAGAAGCACGATATGCATGATGTCGGCTTCCATGTTTATGATAGTAGGAATCTTCCTTCGGAAGCGCTCTCGCTTCCTGCGTTGGCGGCTCACGCCGATTAAAATCGGCCTCTAAAGGCGCTCCGCGCCTTGCGTCGGCCTGCGCCGACGCGAATCGTTCCGGCCGGCGGAGGCCGGCCGCTGGCCGGAGGCCCCGCAGGTCGAATTCATTCGACTTCCAAAGGCCGGCCGCTGGCCGAAGGCCTCTCCCGGTCGAATTCATTCGACGCCCTCCCGCGCCCGTGTCGGCCTCTTACGCCGATTGAAATCGGCCTTTCGAGGCGCGGTGCGCCGGGCGTCGGCCTGCGCCGACGCGGATCGTTCCGGCCGGCGAAGGCCGGCCGTTGGTCGGAGGCCTCTCCCGGTCGAATTCATTCGACGCCCTCCCGCGCCCGTGTCGGCCTCTTACGCCGATTGAAATCGGCCTTTCGAGGCGCGGTGCGCCGTGCGTCGGCCTGCGCCGACGCGGATCGTCTTCCGGCCGGCGGAGGCCGGCCGCTGGCCGAAGGCCTCTCCCGGTCGAATTCATTCGACGCCACCCCGCGCGCCTTGCGTCGGCCTGTGCCGACGCGCATCGCCTTCCGGCCGGCACAGGCCGGCCATGGGCCGAAGGCCTCTCAAGGTCGAATTCATTCGACTTCCAAAGGCCGGCCGATGGCCGCAAGGCCTCGAAAGGTCGAATTCATTCGACACCCACCCCTCGCGCCCCGCACCGGCCCCCGCCGACGCGCATCGCCTTCCGGCCGGCGCAGGCCGGCCATGGGCCGAAGGCCTCTCAAGGTCGAATTCATTCGACTTTCCTTCGCCACACCTGGGCCCGCACCCCCTCGAATTCCTTCTCCCAGCGGGGATCCGCCTCTAGGGCCCGGGCCAGCTCCTCCTGAAGGATCCGGTCGATCAGCAAGCGGTCCACCCCGTATCGGGTTAACAGTTCGTTGTAGCGGGCCGCCCGGGAGATCCGGATGTAATCCAGCCACAGCTCGTAGGGATAGAGCTCCACCCGCGGATCCACGAAGACGTTCTGCCCGGGCAGGGCCCAGATCAGGTAGCTCCCGTAGCCCATCTCGTTGAACAGGCGCCCGCCGGGATGCGCCCGCAGGTATTCCACAGCGTCCACCGGTGTCTCGATCCCCACGAGCGGGCCGATGGATGACCCCCGCCACACCTGCCGCCAGTAGGTTTCCGGCAGGGGGATCCGTTCCACCCACCAGGGCTGGACGGCGAGGACGGGCAGGAAGAGCAGGGCGGCGAGGAGGGTGTTCAGCGGGCGGGGCGGCGGGCTCGGCCAGGGCCACGGCGGCAGCGCCCCGGCCAGCAGCCGCGCCAGGATGGGGGCGGCCACCATCCCGAACCAGATCACATAGCGCTGGCCGTTCCAGGCCAGCCAGAGGAAGGCCACGATCAGCAGCGCCTCGGTGGGCGTCAGGCGGTGACGGGAATAGGCCAGGGCGAGGAGCAGGATCAGCAGGCTCCCATAGAACGTGACGTTGGCGAACCCGTGGGGCGTGGGGGAGGCCCACTCCACCACCAGGGTCTGGCTGGGCCGGTCGGTGAGCAGGCGGTGGACGTAACCCAGGATCCCGATCCCCTGGGGGTTGAGCAGGATCGCCAGCAGCGTGAGGACGACGATGCCCGCGAGGGGGCGCAGCGTTGAGAGGGGGCGTCGCCCGAGGAGCGCCTCCAGCGCTCCGCCGGCCAGGAAGAGGAAAAGGAGCGTCGGGCCCAGGATGAAGGCCCCGTGGGCGTTGACCCAGAAGACCATCAGAGGAGGAAGGAGAAACAGCGCCGCCGGGCGCAGGGATCCCTCCTGGAAGCGGGCGAGGAGAAGGTAGGAAACCACGAAGGGGAGCCAGGACCAGATCTGGGGGCGGAGGACCAGGTTGTTGAGGGACATGCCGGCGGCGAGGGCGAGGGCGAGGGCGGCCAGCCGCCAGGATCCGCTCCGGCGCCTCGCCTCCCACCCGATGAGGGCGAAGGCTGTGAGGGCCAGGAGGTTGCGGGCGAAGGTGGGAAGGGGAAGCCCCCCGGCGCGGTAGAGCAGCGCCAGCAGAACCTCCCCCAGCCAGGCTCCATAGGTGAAAGGCGTCTCCGCGGGGATGGTCCAGCCGAACATATTCGTGGAGGGAATGCGCCCCTCATCGAGGATAAGCGTTCCGATCCGCAGGTGCCACCAGAAATCGTTGGGGGGGAGCGGCATCAGCGAGACCAGCACCCCAAAGGCCGCCAGAACCACCGCCGGCCAGAGGACATCAACGGGAGCCTTCAGCCGCGCCCTGACGCGCTGCATGCGCGATCCCTCCGGCATCCGATCCCCGCGGGGAAGCGGGAGAGGCCCCGGCGCCCTGCGCCGCGAGGAACCAGGCCAGCCACGCAGGCCCCGCCCAGAAGTAGAAAATCTGGGGCAAAGAGGTAAACATCAGGATTCCATTGAGGAGCCCGTAGGCGAGGATCAACCCGAACCATCGAAGGGAGGGCGAAGGCCGTCGAGGGAAAACAGGGACCAGCCCGGCGATCGCCAGGGTCAGGTCGAACGTCCACCCGTAGGCGGCGGTCGCCAGGGAGAGCATGGTCCACATCGGAAGCTCCGGGAGGGAAGGGGGGCGATGACGGATCCGGTGGAGCCAGAACCCCAGGCCGATCAGCGGGGGGACGAATTGCAGCGCCACCCGCTGGGGGCCGAGGAGCAGGCGCAGGATCCCCCCCAGGGTGGGGGTGGCCCACTCCGAGGGCGGATACATGCGCCAGGCGTGGAGGTATTGGGCGAACACCATGGGGTTCAGGAGCGCCGCGAGCGCGGAAGCTCCTGTGAGGGCGACCCCCAGGCCCAGGAGGAAGCCCGGCCTCCGCTGCCGAATGGACTCGGCGAGCAGGGTCAGGAGGACTAGGTAGGCCAGATGGGGCTTCAGCAGAAGGAGGGCGGACCAGAGTCCGGCCCGGAAGGGATGGCGGGGGAAGGCGCTCATCGCGCCGACCAGGCCGGGCAGCATGAAGGACGTGATCTGGCCGGCTTTCACCGCCTCGAGCGCGGGGGCGAAGGTGAACGCGATGATCCAGGGCAGCCAGCGCGATGCGGCGGACTTCGCTTCCATCCGGCCCAGACGGTCCGCGCCCCAGGCCAGGGCGATCAGATGCAGGAGGAACCAGAGGATGCGCGCGATGGGGTAAGGCAGCAGGCCGAAAGGCACAAGCAGGGGTAGAACCCACGGCGGGTTCCATAGCATGACCGCTTCCTCCACCGGCCGTCCGGCCGCCCGTTCCAGGCGGAGGATCTGTTCCGGATCATACGGGTTGCCGCCCGTGATGATCAGCCGCCCAGCCGCCCAGTATTCCACGAAATCATCGTAATGCAGGACACTGGGCATCATAAAGACCCGTCTTGCAAGGACGATGAGCAGAACGCTGGCGGCAATCAGCAAGGGCCAGCGGATGATCCGATAGATCGTATGGAGCATCCCGGAACTCCCTCGGTATCCCATTAGGGGTATCATCTCCATGTTGCGCCGGAGTAGTGCGAAATGCCCTCATGGTCTCGAGGGATAAGCGGCTTTGTGAAATCTCTGCTCACGAAGCGGATCGCCTGATCTCAATCTGAAGTATGCCCAATTCGGTGTCCTCCTGCCTCTGGTCCAGGCTGAACATTCGTAATATCCAGCTGAGATATCACCCGGTGCCCGGCCGCGGCGAGGGCCGGCAGCGTCCATTGTATCCCCCAGCCGAGGCGGCGGACCATCAGGGCGGTGAGGGGTGCCCCCGGGAAAAAGGCCAGCCAGACCAGGGCGAAGGCGGCGCGCAGGATTGGGCGGGCGGCGGGAGCATGTTCCCAGAGCAGGACGGCCGGGAGCAGGAGGATGGCCCAGTCGTAGACCATGGCGTGGGGCGTCAGATAAAGCGTGAGGGCCACCGCGGCCGCGAAACGCCGCGCGTCCGCCCGATGGCAACGCCAGAACCGGAGAACGGCCCCCGCCGCAAGGAGGGCGGAGAGGAGCGCGAGGGCGTCGGCCAGGCGGGGCTGGCCCGGCAGCAGCAGCCGCCAGAACCCCCGCGGGCTGTGCAGGTGCCACAGCGGGAACTCCTTCCAGGAGGGAAGGTCCGGGTAGAGGTTCACGGCAAAACGCGCGTAGGCCACCGTCGCCTCGGGCAGCAGTGCCCCGGAGAGGGCCAGCAACGCGACCCCGGTCAGGCACAGCCCGAGCAGGGCGCGCCGTCCGCGGGAACCCTCCATTCCCCACAGGAGCAGAAGCCCGAGGAGCAGGTGGGGCTTATACAGCAGCAGGCCGGAGACGGCGCCGGCGGCCATCCACCGGTTCCGTTCCCACAGGATCCAGACCCCTGTGAGGATGGCCAGGCTGAGGAGCCCGTTCTGCCCGAAGCTGACGGAGGCGAACACCGGGAGGAAGGTCAGGGACCATCCCAGGGTCTTCCCGAAGGGGCCCGGAGACCCGAGGGCGTAAAGGCTGAGGGCGAGCAGCAGGAGCTGCAGGGCGCTCCAGATGGCGAAGCTGAGCGGGTAAGGTGGAAGGGAAAGCGGCACGAAGAGAAGGGCGAGGAAGGGCGGGTTCAGGAAGGCGTGGTAGGCCGGGAGGGAAGGCCCGAAGATCGCCCGCTCGGCGGCGAACTGGGCCTCCGGATCGTAGAGGCGGGCCGCCTGTCCGTGGCGGATCATCCACCCGGCGGCGTAGAACTGCAGATAATCCGTCCCGATCACCTGGCCGGCGAGGTCCAGGCCCCCCGAACCTCCGAGCAGGCTCAGGAGCCATCCTCCCCACAGGGCCGCTCCGGCGATGAAGGCGTAGCGCATTCGGACAGGGGTCAACCAGCGATCCACGGAAGGCTATCATCCGGTGAGGATCCGTACTCTTACTCCTGAGGGGCTACAGCGTATCTTCGCTTGGCTTCTATACGGGTCCATCCCAATTATTGCACATACCGCTGGCCTGTCATGCGCGAAACCCATTCATACCAGATCCACTGCACGACACCTATCCATGCATACTGGAACTGGTGGACGCTGAAAACGGGCATGATGTTTAAGAAGATATAGCATCCATAAGCAGCCCAGCGAAAGGTTCTTGACGGTTGCTTGGGAATGGTCAACACAGATGGGAGGATGGCAATTAGCGCCACCGTGTAATCGTAAAGCCATCCATAAGGCATAGTGATCAAAGAGAACATGGTCAGCCGGGGAAGCTGCCTGGACCAGTTCCACTGTAGGTGATAGTGATGATACCATAAAGTTCCGGCCAGTCCGAGGAGGACGGGAAAGAACTGCACGATTTCGGATTCTATGCCGAGGGATAGGCGAAGCCATGCCCCCAGGGTAAAGGTAGCCAGTCTCGCAGGGGATTCTTCCCTCATGGTTTGCAAGTAAGCATACAGGATAGCTGGGTTGATCAATGCAACGAGCGCTGTGGCTAGAACAATGGGGCTAATCCAACCGAAGCCGAACCGCCAGTTCCGATTTCGAATCATCCATAAGCCGGCAGCCACGAGGATGAGATAGATCACCTGGGGTTTAATGGTTGTAAGGGAGAGCGCTACCCCTGCGGCGGTCCAGCGCCGGCGTTGAGCAAAATAGAGAAACCCGCTCAGGCCTAACAGGATCCACATTGCGCTCTGGCCATAACGGATCATGACCAGGGTGGGTACATAAGAAAAAGCCAGCAGCCATGCGATCAACGATTTTCGAAAGGGCCCTCCGTAGAGCGCCCATAGGATATGAGCACTCCACGCAACTGTGACGATCTGAAGGAAAAACCAGAGAACGCGAGCGGCCGAATAGGGCAAGAACCCGAACGGAAGAAGTAGGACAAGCGTCCATGGGGGATTCCAGAGCATCAGCGCTTCTTCCCAGGGCCTCCATGCCTTCTCCCGTTCAACGCGCAGCAGCTCGCTGGAGTTGTATGGATTACCTCCCAATATCAGCAGATGACCGGCGCTCCAATAAGCCACAAAATCATCTTGATATAGAAATTGAGGAGTCATCCAATGCCGGATGCTTAAATTGAGCAGAAGAAAGATGAGCCCGATAAGGATAAGCCACCGGATTTGTCTATAGATCTTCAAAAGTATTGTAAGGCTTTTCATGCGATGAACCCCTGAAATTAGAATTCTGGATGCTCATCCGCTTAGTATCACATGCGGAGGGCTCGAGAGCCAAGTCATTGGGCAGGATCCCTATGCGGGCGGATCGAAAGCATGCCCTCCCGAGCCATCGCGATCAGCACCCCTGTAGGGAGCAGCGCAGGGAGGGCGAGGCGGGTGAGGGCGCCGAGGAAGGAGAAGACCAGCGCGCCCATGTAAACCCCGACGGCCGTTCGAAGCAGCCGGCGGGATGGACCTCCCGCAGCCCAGAGCGTCAGGACAGGCGCGAGCAGCACCAGATCATGCAGCAGCGCATATGGAAAGACGAGCAGCGGGTAGAGGATGGCCAGCATCCAGGCGGGGGCCTGTCGTTCCCAGGGCTGGTTTCGCAGGGAAGCGGCGATGCGGGCGAGCCCAAACCCCAGCAACAGGAGCCCGAGGGCGGAAGCCGCTTGCAGGGCCGGGCGGGCGCTGGGGGGCAGCAGCGTCGCGAGCAGGCCATACGGCGTGACGAGGGCGAAGGCGGGGAAGCCCTCCACCCACGGGAGCGAGAGCAGGAAGGCGCTCCGGGATAGATATTCCCCATAAAGTGAACCGCCTCCGGTCAGGAGGCTGAGGCCGGGCCACAGGAGGGCGATCGCCCCGAAAGCGGCCAGGGCCCGCCATTCCTTCCAGGTGATCCAGAGGATGAGAAACCCGAGGACGAACTGCGGCTTGTAAAGCATCAGCCCTGCAAGCAGGCCGGCGAGGCCTGGCCGCCGGGCCTGGCTGCTGATCAGCAGATAGGTGGCCAGCCAGAGGGTGAGCCCGTGGTTTTGACCCACCCGCCATCCGGCCACAAAGGGGAAGAAGGAAAGCAGGAGGACGGAGATCGGTGGGAAGGAGCGAGCCGCTCGACGCATGTCCTCCGGAAGAAGCCTTCGGAGCCCCGCGGCGGCGTGCAACACCCACGCCAGGGTGAGCCCGTTCCACAGGGCGAAGGCGATGGGCAGGGGCATGGTCGTGAGGAGGCTGCAGGCCATAGCCACATAGGGCGGGCTGATGAACGGGTTCAGGCCCGGATAAGGAGTTGGCGCGATCAGGGCGGCCTGGATTTGCGCCTGGGCCTCCGGATCATACAGGCGTGCCGGATGGGAACGGTAAAGGAGCCCCGCGCCATAGAGGGTGACGAAATCGCTCCCCAGGATCGGGCCCAGGCCCCCCTGCCAGCCCCGGCGCGTGAGGATCTCCCCGGCCCATACCCCCCACAGGGCGGCGCCGATCAGCCACGGATACACGCGCAGGCGTTTCCGGTTCACCGGGCGATCCCCCTCGCGTCGCTCCAGGATGCGGTGCACGTCAGACGCAGGATCTCCACGCCACATCCCTCATATAAGGTCGGAACGCTCATCGCTGCCTCCGGGTTGAAAGGAGCGGCCGGATCGCCCATCCATACATGGCGAGATGAAGCACCAGGAACGTTCGCCCCGCCAGGAAGCTGACCACCCCGCCCTCCGGCATCGGAACCCGAAGGGCGTCCAGGAGGATCACCAGAAAGGGCAGGGCGGCCGGGATCAACCCCCACGAGAGCCACAGGCCCCGGGGCAGGATCCCCCGCTGGATCGCGCGCAGAAGGGAGGGCATCAGGATCATCGCGGTATGCGGATGGGCATGCCAGGAAACGGCGAAGGTGGCCGTCCAGGTGGCCAGCATCCGCCGGTCATCCTCCCCCGCTTCTTCTTTCCCGGCCTTCCGCCAGGCGATCAACGCCGGGATGGCGGTCAGGATCATCGCAGCCGCAATTCCGGGCCAGAGGATCCAGGCCGGCAGGGTTCCCTGGAGCCATACGCCGAGACCCCGCCAGTTCATCATCGTTTCTGCCCCCACCACGGCAGGAGCCAGGGCGGGATGGGGCCGGGCGAACCCGCTGATCCATCCCCACCATCCCCATAACCCTTCCGGGCCGCTCAACGCGAGGGAGAGGGCCAGGACGAAACCCGCGGAGATCCCGAAGCCTGCGAGGGCGGCCCACTGGCCCGCGATCGCCAGCCCCGGCAGCAGCAGGATCAGCATCTGGGGCTTCAACAGGAGGCCCCCCAGCCAGAGCCCGCTGCGGAGATCCGCGCGGGCTTCCCGGTGGATCTGGAAGCGGGCGACGCTGAGCAGCAGCCATGCATTGATCTGACCCCAGAGGAGATTCGTGAAAACAGGATAAGACATGCCCATCATGGCCAGGAGCCGCCGGCGCTCCGGTGGGGGAAAGGGCCGCAGGAAGGGCCGAAGGGCCAGGAAGATCAGGAGGAAGCTCATCCCGGACCCGAGGGCGAAGGCCACAGCGGGGGGGAGGAAGGTGAACGGAAGGATGGGCAGAACGAAAGCTGGCAGGAACACCATCGGGATGAACACGCATGGGGCCTGTGGATCGGCCATCCGGCAGAGGGCTTGCTGGAAGGGGAAGGTGCGCGCCGGGTCATAGATGGCGGCGAAACCGTATGCCCGCGCCGCCTGAGCGGCGGCGTAGAGGGCCCGGAAGTCGGCCCCGATGAGCGGGAAGAGACCGGCCAGATGCAGGCCCCCCAAAAAATAGAGGGCCTCCAGGAGGGCCAGAGCGAAGAGGATCAGGTTCAATGCCTTACCTTTCACAGCCGTTCTCTCCTCAGCGATCCCATCCAGAACGCGGCGGCGATTAAGGCGATGGTTCCCAGAGGGACACTCTCGTTGGAGCCCAGGGCAAATCGCTCCGCCAGCCACAGCATCGGGAAAATCACAGCGACGCGCTCAAAGGTCCGTCCCGTTCGGGTGCCTCCTTCAGGGGCGGCCTGAAGAAAGCGATAAAAGAGAAGCCCCGGGAGGGCGATGAGCAGCCCATCCTGAGGGTTGGCATGTGGGGTGAGGAACAGGCCCATCGCGAAGGTCCCGCTGAGCCGTCGCTCGAAGTCCCCATCTTCCCCTCGCCACGGCCTTCGCCAGAGCATCCCCATCGCGAGGACCCCGAGGGCCAGCCCAAGGGCGGAGAGCCCGTTGACCCATGCATGGCGGGTCGGCCCCAGCAGCCGGGCGAGGAGGCCCTTCAGGTTGATCATCGCCTCCGGGTCGATCCCCTGCCGCCCGAAGGCCATGGCGGCCCTCCCCAGCACCGCGAGATACTCGATCCAGACCGCGCTCCCCAGGACCGCCGCGGAGATCCCGATGAGCAACACGCCGGAGGCCAGAAAGACGGCCAGGGCTTTCCAGCGCCGCGCGAAGATCAGCCCCAGGGCCGGGAACAGCGTCGCCTGGGGGTGCGCGCTCGCCAGGGCCAGGAAGAGACCTGCCCATCCCTCCCGCCCCTCCCGCAACGCCCGGTAGAACGCCCAGAGGGCCACCAGGGTCCAGATCGTGAAAGTTCCAAGGAGGAATGAGAAAAGGAAACCCGGAAGAGCCGCCACAGCGCTCACCGTAAGGGCGCGGGCCGCCGCACTCCACGATCGGGTCCACCGGATCAGATCCCCCAGGAACCCAACCCACAGCAGGAGGGTGAGGACGGCCCACAGGGCGAAGGCATCCCGCAGCGACATGGCGGCCAGCGGGCTCAGGGCCAGGGCGACGAAGGGAGGGTGATGATAGGGAAGCAGGCCATCGTAAAGGTAGCGCCCGCCGAGGATCTCCCGCTGACGCTGAGCCTGGGCCTTCAGGTTATACAGCATGGCCCCCTGGCCCTCCCACACCATGCGGGCGCCGGTGTAGTGGGCGGTGAAATCCGCTCGCCAGGTCTCCCCCCGCGCGAAGGCCATCAGGACCAGCCCGATGTATCCCAGGGCGAGGCCCAGGTGCACAGCGAAAACCAGCCGGGATATTTGTGGGATCCTGCTCAGGGTTGACAGTCGCATTATGGAACCCATGCCTCAAGGATGTAAGGGATGATGACAAAAAAGAACCCAGGCGCCTGAAGGGCCGGCAGCGCGCTCAGCCGGCGAGAATGGGTGCGCCCCAGGGCCAGGAACACGGGGAAGGCGATCCAGAGGTGGCGGGGCAGCCCCATGTAGGGATGCACCGGGCCGGTATGGTAGCTGAAGGCCGAGAGGGCCACGGCCAGGGTGTAGAGCTGTTCCCCGCGGTCCATCCACCGCCACGCCCGGATCATCAGAATCAGAAACCACGCGGCCAGGATCAGGTTCACGATCAGATCCACATCCGGCTGCCGTAGAAGCTTCCCGATCGCCCGCCCCATCGCCTCCCACGGCCAGAGGAAGGCCTGGACGGTGACCACCTGATTCGCATGGGGGGAGAAGAGCAGGGCGTAGAGATACGCGTTGAAGCCATGTCCGGTCGCGGGAAGGCCGTCGATCCCCGCGATCCGAACCAGGGACCATCCCCCCAGGGCCAGGGGGGGCAGGAGCAGGAACCCCCCATTCCGGAATCCGCCCCCCGTCCGCCGGAGGAGCCATGCGAGGGGAAGGAGGAGAAAGATCCCCTGAGGGCGTGTGAGGGCCGCCAGGGCAGCGAGGAGGCCGGCGAGGCCCCAGCGCCTCCCCCGGGCCGCCCCGAGGCTCCCGATGGCGAGAAGCAGGAAAAGGGCTTCGGTATACGGCGCGAAGAGCAGGAAGCCGGTGGGGAACAGCACGAAGGCCAGCGTCGTCTGCCGCGCCCGAACCGGATCCATTTCCCGGCGGGCCAGGCGCTCGAGGAGCAGGACCGCTCCCAGGCCGGCGGCGAGGCTGATCAGCGTGAGGGCGGCCATCGGGGGGAGGCCGAGCCGGATCAACGGCATGGCCAGCAGCGGGTAAAGGGGATAGAACTGGGTGGTGCCGTCTCCCGCCCGATAGCCCGCCGTCGCGATCCGGGCATACCAGTGGGCGTCCCACCGGGCCCAGGGCGCGATCAGGACCCGCTCCAGCCAGAGGGGAAGCGGGGAGGTCGGCGGCCAGGCCGGCAGCGCGCGCTCCAGCGGGGTGAGCGGCCGCAGCGGCGAGAGCCACGCCGCCTCGATGCGGGTCAGGATCAGCAGCAGCGCCCAGATGCCGATCATGGAACCCCCTCCGCCCGAAAAACGAACACCGGCGGGCGCTGGAACACCGGAGTCCCTGCCGGGCGCTTCCGATAACACGGACGATCTTCCCGCTCATACAGGTGGGTGACCCGATAGCGTTGAAGCAGCGCAGCCTGTTCGGTCGGAGAGAGGAGGCCTCCGAAGAAGGCGGCCACCTCTTCGCGCTTGCGCGCCACCTCAAAGGTCGCCCCCGGATGTCCGAGGACCACCCGACCCTCGATATGGCCCGCGAGGAAATTCCCGTCGTCCTCACAGGCCAGCACCACCACCCCGGGCCCCTGGGCGCGCAGCCATGCGGCTGCCTCAAAGGCAGCGATCGGCTCGAAAACGGCACGGGGGAAGGGCCCGCTTCCGAGGAAGGACAGGGTGTACACCGCATAGAGAAAGGCGTTCTGGCTGTAGAGGAGGATCCCGATGGTCACGCCGCGGATCACGCGGCGCCATGGGGTGCTTCCCCAGACCTTCCAGGATGGATGGGCGAGGAGCCGGGCGGCGATCGGCGCCGCCCGGGCAGCCAGCACTGGCCCCAGCCCGTAAGCGAAACGGCGAGCGTAGGGGAAGGGCAGGAACGCTATCGCCAGCAGCCCGATCGCCGCCATGCTCAGGAACCGATCCCGGAAGCCCGAGGCTTCGACCCCCGGGATCCAGACCCGAACGGCTCCGGCGAGGCCCAGGATCCCCAGCAGGCCGAGGGCGGCCAGGGTGAGGGGAAGCGGATAGGCGGGCTGGAGGTTCTGCAGGCCGTAGGTGACACCCCAGAACGGATCGCGCTGGAAGGTCGCCACCTGATAAGCCACCAGGGGGACCGATAGAAGGCCGAGGACGAGGGCCTGGATCCCGCCGAGGAGGGCCACCGGGCGGCTTTCCCATAGCCCCAGGAAGGTTCGAAGGCCAAGCAGCATAAGAAAAGTGGGCAGGCTAAACGGATTGAGGAAAGCCAGGGCGCTCAGCGCGAGGATCGTCCGGATCATCCATCGACGAGGGGCTCGGGCGATGGGCTCGCTGAGGGCAAGTAGAGCTTCAAGCAGCACCGCCAGGGCGAGCGTCAGATGAGGGGGCGCCATCAGGGCCAGGAAAGTGTTATGTTCAATGCGGGTGGCCGCATCCAGGGCGGCCGTCCCCCAGGGGGAGGGCCGCCGGAGGAGAGAAAGCCCCAGGGGGAGGATCCAGGCCGGACCGGTGGAGAAGACCAGCGCAAGGGCGAGGGATCGCAGGGCTGGTGCGGTGAGGACCCGGGTGAAAAATCGGTTCAGGCTCCTCCAGAGGAGGAGAACCCCCAATCCCATCGCCATCCCGTAGAGCGCTTCCGGTGGGGCCTGTAACCAGCGGGCAACGTGCCCGAGAAGGACGTAAAGGAGATACTGCAGGGCCGGGGGGTGAAGCTCGGGAGAGAATCGATTCACAATCATCCATGCTCCCGCCATGCCCTGCCGCATCGCGGAGAGGTATTGGGAGAAATCTCCCCCGTAATACCACGGTCGGGCCAGCCGCCACCCGGGCGGGGGGAACGCCACCGCGCAGGCGACTGGCCAGCCGAGGAGGAGCAGGAGAACCAGGCCTCCCCCCCATTCGAGGCGATCGCCTCTCTGAGCACCTGCGTGTCTCTGATCCACGGTCGGCCGTCGCTCCGCGAGCCGTTCTACCCCATCATTTTCCTCCCCCCAGGTGGTGGAGCCGCGCAGGTGGGGAGAAGGAATCCTCGTTTGAGGGTTGAGGGATGCCCCTGTGCGATAGGGCTTGCGCCGGGGAAAGGCCGGTGGCTATTTCGGCGGCCGTCGGTAGCGCCGGCGCAGGGCTTCCAGCGCGCCTCCGCGCATGTCGATGTGAACCCCCTGGCCGATCCCGGCCCAGATCCCGAGGGCGAGGTGCTCGATCTCCTCCGGGTCGAAGCCCATCAGCCGGGCGCCCACCACATCGACCGCCAGCGGGTCCTTCCCCACCGCCAGCACGCCGTGGGGCACCGGCGTCCCGAACAGGGGGCCATCGCCTTCCATCCCCACGATGCCATCGATCACGCTCACCACCGGCGGCAGCGCCTGTTTCAACCCCAGGATGCTGGGGGTGATGCCGTTGACATGGAGCATGTTCTTCGGCCAGCCGTAGCGGATCCCCGGGACGACTCCGAACAGGTTCTTCAGGCTCAGGGTGACGCCCGCCCAGTGGTGGGTCTTGAGCTTGGCCACCGAAATCACGAGATCGGCCTCCACGACATGGCGGGGGAGCCAGATCTGCCGCTGGCCGGGGAACCACCCGTCCCGAACCGGAACCGGTTGGGGATCATCGTAGTTGAGATCGACGAAGGGAACGTTCCGCCGGGCCAGGACGTCCGCCAGGCCGCTCTGCGCCACCACCGGCCCGGCGTCCCGCCGGAACCCCGGCCCCTCGCCCACCACGATCTCCGCCGCCCCGCGGGATCGCAAAAGGTCGATCACGGCCCCGATCACCTCCGGAGCGGTGACCAGCGAGCGTCCCTCGATCCACTCGATGAGGTTCGGCTTCACCAGCACCCGCCTCCCGGCCACATCCGGCATGCCAGCCGCATCCCACAGCTCCGTCAGGGCGTCCCGCAGGAGGGCCTCATCGTAAGAAAGGGAGGCGCCCAGGGCCACCGTCGCCGGCGGCTCCACCCGTCGCCGCCAGCCCCGCAGCAACCAGGTCATGAATTGCCGCAGGCCGGCCGGCCGGGTCCGGCGCTCGGCGAAGGCCAGCCCGCCCCCGATGCCGGCGATGAGCATCAGGCGCAGAACCGCCCGTCGGGTCAGCCGCGGCGCAGCCATGGCCAGCCTCCGCGGAATGCCAGCACCGCCAGCGCGGTGACATACGGATTCTGTCCCCAGCTTCCATCCGGGCCCTGTAACGCGCGCAGCCGTTCCCGGGCTTCCTCATCCTCAGCCCCCAGGGCGGTGAGGGCCATCTGCCCGAGGGCCAGCGCCATCGCCCCGCCGTCCCGATGCATCTCCGCGCGCAGCGCTTCCCGATCCTCCGATCGGATCGCGTCGGGGGCGAGGGCCTTCAGGGCGAGAAGGACCCACGCGGTGGGGTGGGGGCGGGGTGGGAGATAAGCGCCGAGCATGAAGGGATTGCCGAAGTTCCACCCGCCTCCCTGACAGCGCCGATCGATCAGGTAGCGGACCGCCTCCTCCACGCGATCCCGATATGCCTCGATGGCGGCGGCCGCATGCACGGCCAGCAGGGTCAGCGCCGTGGGCTCCGCCCAGGAGGCTTCGCCGGGCCGCCAGGGCCAGCCCCGCAACGACGGGTCGATCCCCAGGATCCGGCGCACCTCGGCGGTCAGCTCCGCGGCCTCCACCCGGAGGACGGGCAACCCGATCAGCCAGCGGACGCCCCGGGCGACCTCCAGGGCGTGGGGATCCCAGCGGGCCAGCCCGAGGATCCCCCACGCGGTCATCCAGCCGCTTTCCTCGTCTTCCGGATCCAGGCCCCAGCCCCCATCCGGACGTTGCGCGCTCCGGAGCCAGCGTCGGGCCGCCTCCGTCGCCGGCGCCGCGTCCGGATCCGGGGCCAGGGCCAGGAGGACGGCGGCAGTGGGCTCGGTGGCGGAGGGGGATCCGAACCGGTAGCCCCATCCGCCGTCCGGGTTCTGGGCCTGAAGCAGGAAGGCCCGGGCGTTCTCCAGGAGGATTTCGGTGGAAGTACGCATCGCGGTGAAGGTCCTTCTTTCGTGGATTCCCCCCTCCCATGGCGTCGGCCGGTTGCGCTCCCGATCCGAGCCCGAACCGGCCCCCGTGGCCTGCTGCCGATCCCGCGCTCCGCGATCCCTCACGTTGGGGCGGGTGGGCGTCCGTTCCGCCCATCCACCCGGCCCGGGTCCAGCGCGGAGTGACCTTCTCGGGACCGGGAAATTCGCTGGGGCCCGTGAAGCCTCTGCGGGAACCATGGTCTCCGGAAGGATCTCTGGGGAGAGGGCAGGGATCCGTTCTCCCGGAGAACAGGATCTTAGCCTCCAGGAGGAAAGGCAGCGCTTTACGATCCGCCCAGGGCGCTGGCGATGGAGGAGAACACGGTGCTGACCTGGGTGCCCAGGAGGGTGAGGATGGCGATGACCACGATGGCGATGAGCACCAGGATCAGGGCATACTCCACCAGCCCCTGCCCCTTCTCCCGCAACCATAACCACGCCTGAAGCAGCCGAACCATGGAACACCTCCTCGGGGTTACGCAGCTGATCTTCTTCCTTATGGGCTTCTGGAACGGCCCTGTCTCCCGGATGGGGAGCCCGGCCGCGCAAATTTTATTCCAGTATAAAGCGATTCTCTTTGACGGGACCATGGAGGCGGACAAAAGGAACGGGTCCTGGATGGGCATGGAGCGGGGATGATGGGTCAGGGGGAAGGGCGGGGTCCGACGATCTTTTCCCGCATTCCACCGGTGGACGCTTTTCAGGGCCTGGGAGGCCCTGGAGGGCCGATGGGTCAATGCCCCCCTTTCGGCCCGGGAGAGGAGCCCGTCCATCTTCCCGCTTCGTGCCCAACCGCGGAAGACCGGGTTTGAATCCGAAAAACACCGGGGCCCTGCTCCATGGGTTCGGACAGGGCCCCGGTAAGGTTTGGGGAAGAGGGGATCTTACGATCCGCCCAGGGCGCTGGTGATGGAGGAGAACACAGTGCTGACCTGGGTGCCCAGGACGGTGAGGATGACGATGACCACGACGGCGATGAGCACCAGGATCAGGGCATACTCCACCAGCCCCTGCCCCTTCTCCCGCAACCATAACCACGCCTGAAGCAGCCGAACCATGGGACACCTCCACGGGTTAAATTTCTCTGACTATAAAATAGCCGATGGCGGGCTGTTAGGAATAGGACTTTGGTCCTGGGGGTTGGCGTTCGGTTGAAGTTGGAGATGGAGGGTGGGGCCCGTGCTCAAGACCCGCGGCCCCACCCGGTGGGGGAGGACTCGGAGATCGATCTCTTAGAACGACGGACCGGATCTTCCGCAGGATCGGAGCCTGGGGAGCCAGGGCTTTACGATCCGCCCAGGGCGCTGGCGATGGAGGAGAACACGGTGCTGACCTGGGTGCCCAGGACGGTGAGGATCACGATGACCACGACGGCGATGAGCACCAGGATCAGGGCATACTCCACCAGCCCCTGCCCCTTCTCCCGCAGCCACAGCCACGCTTCAAGCAACCGAACCATGGGACACCTCCTGTGCTGAAAAGGGATCTCTATCCACCATACCGAATAAAAGAACGGGCCGCTTTAGGACTTTGGTAATAGGGATATGAGTTTAAAATTGTTAACTTAACGCCGGATGTGTTATAGAATTATTACCGGAAAAATGGTCGATGATGGGAGTCTATGGTCCGTGAGGGGCCCGCGTGCTGTCGGACCGTTTCCGGCCTGCGGGTGGGCGGGAAGGGGCCTGTGGGTTTTCCTGCAGGCCGGGCAGGGGTCCGCCCTCCCGGATCCCCGTGGACATCCGCGCCGGGGGCGGCCGTCGCCCGCCTGAAGGATCCGGACCATCTGCATTCGGAGGGCGCCGCTCGACGGAGCGAGGGGCCGGGGTCCGCTGAGGCGAGGCCGGTTCCTGGAAAGCGGCCTGCTCGGCCCGGAAAGGCCGGATGAATATACTTTCAGGAGGGACGCCGCGGGCCTCTTCCCGGAGGCCTCCGGGGTCGTCCCTGGATGAAAGCGCAGCGGCGGATGTCTGGATCATGGCGCAGGGGGCTCCGGGGGCCGGCTCTTCCGGATCCCCGTCCCTCTCCTCCCGCGCTCCGGGAGGAGCGGGGAGGGGCAATTCGGCCGCCCTGAAAGATAACCCGGCGGTGGAAGTCCTGCGGACATGGCCATGGCGAGCGCAACGCGCAGGCGACCGGTCGTGATCGGAATCGCGGGAGGGACCGGCTCCGGCAAAACCACGGTGGCCGAGGCGATCGTGCGGCGCATCGGCCCGGAGCATATCGCGCTGATCCAGCAGGATAGCTACTATAAGGACCAGAGCCACCTCCCGATGGAGGAGCGGGTCCGGATCAACTACGATCACCCGGACAGCCTGGATACGGATCTCCTGATCCAGCACCTCAAGGAGCTGCTGGCCGGGCGCCCGGTGGAGGTCCCCATTTACGATTTCACGACCTACACCCGAACGCCCCACACCCGGCGGGTGGAGCCCCGCCCGGTGATCCTGGTGGAGGGCATCCTGGTGTTCGCGGAAAAGGCGCTGCGGGACCTGTTCGACATCAAGATCTACGTGGATGCGGACCCGGATATCCGGTTCATCCGGCGGCTCCAGCGGGATATCGCCGAGCGGGGGCGAACCCTGGAGTCGGTGATCCGGCAGTATCTCTCCACGGTCCGCCCCATGCATCTGGAGTTCGTGGAGCCCAGCAAGCGCTATGCGGATATCATCATCCCGGAGGGAGGCTTCAATACGGTGGCCCTCGATATGATCGTGGCCCGCATCCGGTCGATGCTCCAGGAGGCGGAGGGATGACCCCCGTCGTTGTGGATGTCTCCCCGGCGGTCCACCATCGGGCCGGGCTGGGCCGTTATGCCGCGGAGCTGGTGAAGGCGCTGGTCCCCCTGCTGCCCGGCGGTCTCGCCATCTTCTACCACGATGCAGGTCGCGCGGATCTCTTCCCCCCTCTGGATGCCCTTCCCGCCCGCCCCTGTTCGCTGCCGGCGAAGCCGTGGCGTCTGCAGGTGATGCTGGCGGATCTCTTCCGCCGCCCGATGGATGCCTGCATCGGGCCGGCGCGCCTGTTCCACGCGACGGATCACCTGCTCCCTCCGTTCCGCGCGCTCCCGTCCGTGTTCACCCTGCACGACCTGATCTTCCGCCTTTACCCGGAGACCCACATGCCGCTGAACCGCTGGTTCCTCACGCTGATGATGCCCCGGTTCCTCCGGCGCGCCGACGCCATCATCGCCGTCTCCGAGTGCACCCGACGGGATGCCGTCCGCTGGTATCGCATCCCCGAGGACCGCATCCATGTGATCTATGAAGGGGTGGGCGCCCGTTTCCGCCCGGCGCCGCCGGAGGCCCTCGCGGCCATCCGCGCCCGCTATTTTCTACCGGATCGTTTCATCCTCTATGTGGGAACGATCGAGCCCCGGAAGAACCTTCCGACGCTGTTCGCCGCTTATCGGATGCTGCTGGAACGCTGGCCGGATCTGGGCCTGGTGGTGGCGGGGAGGCCCGGGTGGCTCACGAAAGGCACCTTCCGGGCCCTGCGGGATCTGGGGCTGGAGGGACGGGTTCGGTTCCTGGGCTATGTGCCGGATGAGGATCTCCCGGCGCTGTATTCGGCGGCCGCGGTTTTCGCCTTCCCCTCGCGGTATGAAGGATTCGGTCTCCCCCCGCTGGAGGCCATGGCCTGTGGGACGCCCGTGGTCGTCTCCGACACCTCCTCGCTCCCGGAGATCGTGGGGGAGGCGGGCCTTCGGGTGCCCCCCGACCGCCCGGCCGATTGGGTCGCGGCGCTGGCCGCGGTGCTTTCCGACGCCTCGCTTCGGGCGCATCTTCGGGGAATGGGCCTCCGACAGGCCGCCCGGTTCCGCTGGTCGGAGACGGCGGAGCGGACGGTAGCGGTCTATGAACGGGTGTTGCGATCCCGGGGGGTGGCAGGGGTCATCCGCGAACGAGGGGCCATGGATCCATGAATTCCGTCGATCTCCGGCGGAGCCCTGGGGTTAGGTGTCTGTTCTTTCCAGGTTTATAACCCGTTATCCCCACCGCGGGGAGGTCCCTGTGACCTGGTTTCAGGCGCTGGTTCTGGGAATCGTGCAGGGGTTAACGGAATATCTTCCCGTCAGCAGCTCCGCCCATCTGGTCCTGGTGCCGTGGCTGCTGGGCTGGCGGAACGACGAGCGGCTGGTCTTCCCCTTCGACGTGCTGGTGCAGTGGGGCACCCTGGTCCCGGTCCTGATTTATTTCCATCGGGATCTGTGGGCGATCCTGGCGGGCGGATGGGAGGGCATCCGCAGGGGCTCCCCTTTCGCGACCCCGGAGGGCCGCCTGGGGGGATGGATTCTCCTGGCCACGCTCCCGGCGGCGGTCCTGGGGATGCTCTTCAAAAAACCGATCGAGGCGGTTTTCCTCCAGCCGGTCCTGACGGGGGTTTTGCTTTTCGGCACGGCTGGGCTGCTGTGGCTGGGGGAGCATTTCGGGCGGGGGGAGCGGGATCTGGGGCGGATGACGGCGCGGGACGCGCTGGTGATCGGGTTCGCCCAGGCCCTCGCCCTGCTGCCGGGGATCTCCCGATCGGGGTCCACGATCGCCGCCGGGCTGGGGCGAGGGTTCCTCCGACCGGAGGCCGCGCGGTTCAGCTTCCTGCTGAGCATACCGGCCCTCCTGGGGGCAGGCCTGGTGGCGCTGAGGGATCTTTACACGGTCGGGGTCCCCCCGGAGGCCCTGATTCCTATCCTGATCGGCTTCTTCAGCTCGGCGCTTTCCGGCTACTTTGCGATCTGGGGCCTGATGCGAATGGTTCGGCGGCGATCGCTCCGGCCGTTCGCGGTCTATTGCGCAGGCGTGGGGGTTCTGACGCTTGTCCTCTTTCTCTTTCGGGGTTAGCCTGATCCCCACAGGTTGAAAGGCCATGAGGCCTGAGCGAAGCGCGTTCGGCGCCCTGTTCGGCCTCGCGGTTTGACAGGCCTGCCCGCATGTGATAGGTTAGATGGCTGCGTGTCATTCATTCCGCCAACCTCTGGGGGTCCGCAATGGCCCGGACGCGCACGGAGCGGATGATCGAGCGTTTGAAGGAGCTCCAGGCCAGCACGCCGGATATCGAGGCCTCCGCGGTCGTCAGCCTCGATGGATTGATTATGGCCTCCGCGCTCCCCGCCGATGTGGAGGAAGACCGGGTGTCGGCCATGTCGGCCGCGATGCTTTCCCTGGGCGAGCGGATCGCCAGCGAGCTGGGCCGCGGGGCGCTGGATCAGGTTTACATCCGCGGCGAGCGGGGCTATGTCGTCCTGATGGCGGTCGGGGAGGAGGCGGTGCTCACCGTGCTGGCCCGACCTCAGGCCAAACTGGGATTGCTGTTCCTGGATATGCGTCGGGCCGCGGAGGATCTGGCCCGGATCCTGGCTTCCTGATCCCCGGAAGGCTGGATGTTTCCCTCCCGTTCTCGACTCGACCCGATCTTCCGATGGGGAGGCGATGCCTTGAGCCAGCAGAAGAGCGGCCTGTATTATCCCAACAAGATCGCGCGGATCTTCCTGGAGGCGCTGGAGGAGGTGATGGGGAAGAACGGCCTGAACGCGGTCCTGAACCTGGCCCGTCTTCCTCATCTCATCGATAACTACCCGCCGGACAACCTGGAGCGTGGGTTCGACTTCGCGGATTTCGCGGCCATCAACCAGGCGCTGGAGGAGATGTATGGGCCGCGCGGGGGCAGAGGGCTGGCCCTGCGGGGTGGGCGCGCCTCCTTCGCCCGGGGCCTTCAGGGCTTCGGCGCCCTGGCGGGCGTCAGCGACCTGGCCTTCCGCGTGTTGCCCCTCCAGGCCAAGCTGAAGATCGGCCTCCCGGCGATGGCCGGTATCTTCACCCAGTTCAGCGATCAGAAGAGCTACGTCACGGAGGAAGCGGATCGCTTCATCTATGTGATCGAGCGGTGTCCGGTGTGCTGGGGGCGCAGGACCGATCGCCCGGTCTGTTACGCGGCCATCGGCCTGCTTCAGGAGGGCCTGCGCTGGGTCAGCGGGGGCAAGGAGTTCCGGGTGGAGGAGATCTCCTGTATCGCCATGGGGGACGCGACCTGTTCGTTCGCGATCTACAAAGAGCCCATCGGGTGATCCGGGTCCGGAGGGGCCCTTCGGTTTTTCCCCGGGGCCTTTCGGGCTGGATCCGTTTCCAGGGATCCTCCCTCCGGTGAGGGGAGCCCTTGCAGGATCGAGGCCGCCGAAGGCGGTCTCTGCTCTGTGAAGAATGGGATTTTCCTGTGAAGGGGCCTGGAGGCCGGGCGGGTCGCCTTCGACGCTTCGACGGCCCGTCCCGCTTTTTGATCCTGAGGGAGAAGAACCGCCGTCCGGCCCCGCACCTTCCGGCCCACAGGGGGTGGCGATGAGCAGAGTCGCGACCATGCTGATCGTCGAAGATGAGCCGGAGACCGCCAGCCTGCTGGAAACATATTTCCGGGCTCAGGGGTATCAGGTGCTCACCGCGGCCTCCGGCGAGGAAGCGCTGTCGATGGCGCAGGCGCACCCCGTCGATCTCATCGTGCTGGACATCCGGCTTCCGGACATCGATGGTTTCGAGGTCTTCCGCCAGCTGCGCGCCCATCGACGCACCCGGGAGGTCCCGGTGATCTTCCTGACGGAGAAGCGGGAGCGGGAGAGCCGGCTGACCGGCCTGGAGATGGGCGCCCACGATTACATCCCCAAACCCTTCAGCCTCCAGGAGTTGCGGGCGCGCGTTCAGAACATCCTGCGCCGATCCCGGGCGGAGCCGGCGATCGATGGCCTCACGGGGCTGCCGGGTCGTCCGCTGATCCTGGAATCCCTGAGGGAACAGCTGGAGCAATCCGACTGGGGGGCCCTGCTGATCGGCCTGGAGGGGCTGGAGGCCTTTGGGGAGCGCTACGGGTTCGTGGCCCGGGATGACGCCATCCGCGCGGTGGGGCTCCTGCTGACCGGGATCAACCATGAAAACGGGGATGCTTTCTTTCTCGGTCACATCGGGGAGGGATGGTTTATCCTCATCGGGAGCCGCCATCAGGTCAACGCGGTTGCCCCTCAGGCGATCGCCCGCCTCAAGAGCGCGCTGCCTTATTTTTACCCGCTGCAGGATGTGGAGGGGAAGCCCCCGGATCTTCCGGCCCTGCGGATCGCCACCGCCCGGGTCCAGGGAACGGAAGGCCCCTTCCCGGATCCGGAGGCGGTGATCCGACGCCTGCTGGAGCGACGGGAAGCGCTCCCCAGATGAAGAGCTGGCGGATCCTCCTTGTCCCGGGCGCGTGGGTGCGCCCTCTGTATCCAGCGGGGGGAGGCAGGCGCCTCTCCCCCGCCTCCGGGGGTCGCATCAGGCGAAGCACTTCTTGTGATAATAGCGCATCCGATTGCGCATCCCGTCCTTGACCGGCAACAGCTCGCTCAGCCGGATGGGCTGGCCGCAACGGTAACAGATCCGCCGCGTGATCGCATCGATGGTCTGCTCGACCTTCTTCTCTTCCTGCTGGGTCTTCTTGGTGGCCTTCGCCATCGGCGCTTCCTCCACGATTCCAGGTGATCGGATCAGGAGCCATCCATCTCTCCCGGGCGGGGTGAGAATATGCCACGGGCTTTTCCCTTTGTCAAGCCGGGAGCGCGGGTTCGGGTCCTTTCGCCGCATCTGGACGATGCGGCGCTTTCCTGTGGGGGAACCCTGTATCGGTTGCGCCGGGAGGGCCATCCGGTGGAGGTGATCACGGTCTTCGCCGGGGATCCCGTTTTCCCGCTGTCCCCTTTCGCGCGGGCGCTGCACGAACGCTGGGGGGGTGGGGAAGAGGCGATGGCCATGCGACGGGCGGAGGATCGGGAGGCCCTGTCCCTCCTTCAGGCGACCCCGATCCACTGGCCGTTCCCGGATACCCTCTACCGCCGGGACGCCCACGGCCAGCCGCTCTGTCAGGATCGGGAGGATCTGTTCCGTTCTCCCCATCCGGACGAAGCGATCTGGATCGTGCGCATTCAGGAGGCGCTATCTGCCCTTTCATGGGAGGAGGGGGATCTGCTGCTGGCCCCCCTCGCCCTGGGCGGCCACGTCGATCATCGCCTGGTCCGGATGGCCGTGGAAGGATGGAGGCAGCCGGGGATCCTGCGGGGGTTTTATGAGGACTTCCCCTATGCGGAATGGGAGGGGTTCTCCGGCCTTCCGGAAGCGTCGTCCCATCGCGTGGAGCTGACGGACGAAGACCTGGAGGTCCGGGCGAAAGCGATTCGGGCGTATCGCTCCCAGTGGCCGATCTTCTTCGCGACCGAGGCGGAGATCCTGGAGCGGATCCGGGCTTATGCGCTTCGGGCGGGCGGCGATGTCCCGGCGGAGCGCTTCTGGTTCCCCGCGGGCCTCCCGTCCTTCGATCGATGAGGAGATGGCCCACGGTCGAGGCCATGCCTCTCTTGGCGAGGTGTGGACCCCCTTCGGCGGTCCGCGCTCGCAAAAACCCGCGGGAGGGCGCGTTCATTCGTGGATAGCCCCGGCCGCCTATCGATCCTCCTGGGCCGGCGGCGGGGGGAGGGGGGTGCGCGGGAGGCCGTAATACGCCTCCAGGATCTGGCGGGCCAGGGGGGCGGCAACGGCCGAGCCCTGGCCGCCGTGCTCCACCACCACGACCACCACCAGCTCCGGCCGATCCGCCGGCGCGTAGCATGCAAACCAGGCATGGGGCGGCTGACCCGGGGCGGTCTCCGCGGTCCCCGTTTTCCCGGCGACCGGAAACGGCATCCCCCGGAAGACCCAGGTGGCGGTCCCCCGGGGGTGGGTGGTGACGCCCAGGAGGCCCTGACGGATCACGGCCAGGGCCTCCTCCGGAACCGGCAGCCGGCCCTGAACCTCCGGGGGGAACGATTCCTCGGGCTGCCCCGGGGCCGGGCCGATTCGAAGCACCAGCCGGGGCCGGTAAAGGAGGCCCCCATTGGCCACGGCCGCGAGCATCCGGGCGATCTGCAGGGGGGTGACCAGGAGGTCGCTCTGACCGATGGCCATGTTCACCGCATCCCCCACCGACCAGGGGCGGCCGCCCTGTTGCGCGCGCCACGTCGCATCCGGGACCAGCCCGGCCTCCTCGGGGACGCCCCGGACGCCCGTCGGCGCCCCCAGCCCGAAGGCCCGCGCCATCTGCGGGACGATATCCGGATCCTGCTGGTAGAGGGCGAATCCGATCTGATAGAACGCGACGTTGCATGAGACGGTCAGCGCGGTGGGAAGATCCACCAGGCCGTGCCCGCTCCGGAGCCAGCACCATTTCCGGTAGCCCGGCCCCAGGCCGTCCCAGTATCCCGGATCCTGAAAGGTGCTGCCGGCATTGAACCCGTGGGTGAGGGCGGCTGCCATCATCACGATCTTGAAGATCGAGCCGGGCGGATAGAGGCCCTGGGTGGCCCGGTTGAAAAACGCTCCGGGGGGAGGAGGCGGGCTGCTGGGCTGGAGCAGGGCGTTGGGATCGAAATCCGGACCGCTGACGAGGGCCAGGAGATCCCCATTCCGTGGATCCATCACCACGACCGCCCCCGTCCGATCCCCGAAGATCTCCTCGACCTGGGCCTGGAAGTCCCGCTTCAACGAGGTGGTGATGGAGCGGCCCGGGGTGAAGGGGCGCTCGGCGATGCGGCGGGGGGAGGCGTTCCCCGTTCCCGCCGGCTGGATGAAGAGGCGCCCCCCGTGGATCCCCGCGAGATACGGTTCCCCCCACGCCTCCAGGCCCATCCGTCCGACCCATTCATCCCCCCGATAGCCCCGGCGCCGCCAGGCATCCAGCTCTTCGGCCGGGATCTTCCCCACGATCCCGATGGTCTGCGGCGCCACGCCGGCGTAGATCCGGCCGCTCCGGGGGCGCAGGACCACCCCGGGCGTCGCCTCCAGATCCGCGGCGAAGGGTGCGAGGCGATCCGCGGGCAACGCCAGGATCGGCATATACCAGTCCGGACGGCCGGAGGCATAGCGGGATCGGATGGTTTCCGCCGGAAGCCCCGTCGCCCGGGCGAGCCGTTGCAGCAGGAGCCCCTCATCGGCGATCTGCCCGGGCACCACGCCGATCTCCACCCACTCCCCCTGCACGGCCAGGCTCTGGCCCTCGCGGTCGTAGAGATTCGCTCGCTCCGGGATGATGTATTCCACCTGGAACCGCTCCCCTTCGCCCAGGGCAGGCCATAGCAGCGCATCCCGCCACACGATCCGCCACCCCTCGGGAAGCAGCCGGAGCGCCAGGGTCCCCTCCGCCTCCAGATCGCCGAACAGCGCCGTCTTCCATCGGATTCGGTAGCGGGCCTGAGCGGCCTCCCCTTCCTGGATCAGCGCGAGCGGCTCGATCTCCACCGCCTGGACGCCGACGGTGTTCAGCGTATCCCGCCACAGGGCGCGAAGCTCCTCCCGGGACAGGGCGGCCCGGGAAGCCGGGGTCAGGAGCGCCCACAGGGCATCGGGATCCTCGCGCCGCATGGCCTCCAGCGCGGCCGCGACGATCCCTGCTGGAGAGGGCAGGGGGGTGGGCGTGGGAGGCACCGGCGTGGGGGTCTGAGGCGGCCGCAGAACGGCCCGGCACGCGCTCAGCCATCCGCCCAGCGCCGCGGGAAGCAGCCGTAGCAGAAAAGCTCGACGGGTCCATCCCTGCATCGTCGATCCCTACAGCGCGCGATCGTTCATCGGAAGCGGGAGGCCCGGCGGCTGCCGCAGGCGCTCCGGGGAGATCGAGGGGGGAAGCCCTGCCCGCAGCGCCAGGATCTTGATCGCCCGCCACAGCCCCTGGCGGGTCAGCGGCTCCCCCCGGTGATTCAGCAGCAACGCCCGGGTCTCCGGGTCGCGGATCAGCGCCGGACGGCCGGCGTCCAGATAGCGCTGGAGGGAGCGCAGGACGGGCTCCGGCAATTCCCGCCAGCGAGGGCCGCCGCGCCCGGGGATCCGCAGGCGTTTCCGTGTCAGGTCCACATCCTCCACCGCCAGGGCGACCGCCTGCCCGGCCCGCAATCCCAGATGGGCGATGAGGGCTACGATCAGACGATCCCGCAGCCCGAGAGGGGTCTCCGGGAGCGCATCGGCCATCATCCACAGGCGCTGGCGTTGATCCACAGGGAGGGGAAGGTGGATCCGCCGTCGCGGGGAGCACCATCGAAGGGGAAGGGCGGGGTTCTCCGGGATCACCCCTTCGGTTTCCAGGAAACGGAAAAACGACCGGAGGACAGCGACCTTCTGATTCCATGTGCTGGGGGACCATCCGCGTCGGGCCATGGCATCCTGGAGGAAGGCTTCCAGCAGCGGGGCCCGCGCCTCCGCCCATTGCGAAATCCCGCGGCTTTTCATGAAGCGGGCGAGGGAGGACAGGGTATGACGATAGGCCTTCCACGTGGAGGCGGAGACGGCCTCCGCCGCCACACAGGCGTCCAGGAAGCGGATGATCCAGAACTCCAGCGCCTCCGGCGAGGGATCCATCGTGGGTGTCCTTCGCACCTCGAGCGCTGTCTGCCGATCGGGTTGAGCGAACGGGGATGGGCGGCGGAGGTGCCCACCCCATTCCCACAGGGTGAGAGGTTGCCCTTCAGGCGGGACGACGATGGGTTCCCCACTCCGGCCCCGGAGGGCGGTCCACTGGCCCTGAACCGAGATCCTGGGCCTGCCCGCCCTCCCCCCGGGGGCCGATCAGCGGGATCAGCTGCATCAGGGCCTCTTCATCGTATTGCCGGTTCCCGCACACATCACAGATGTAAGCGGGCATGTTCGGCACCACGACGAAGAGATCCCCGTGGTAGCCGGCGTAAGTGATGCGGCGTGGCCGCATATAACCGATCCGGCAGTTCGGGCACGGCCACATGGGAGCCTCCGCGAACGCTGAGCTCATGGATTCGGTATCCCGCCCTCCCCTGTGGGAGAGGCGGATGGCAGGGCCTCCAGGATCGCGACAGTGGCGCTGGTCCCCAGGCGGCTGGCGCCCGCCTCCAGCATCGCGATGGCCTGCTCCGCCGTCCGGATGCCCCCCGCGGCCTTTACCCCGATGGAGGGGCCCACCACCCGGCGGAGAAGGGCGACATCGTCCACCGTGGCGCCGCCCGGCCCGAAGCCGGTGGAGGTCTTCACAAAATCCGCGCCGGCCTCCACGGCCAGGCGGGCGGCCAGGGATTTCTCCTCCGCGGTGAGCAGCGCGGTCTCCAGGATCACCTTGCAGAGGGCGCCGGCCGCATGGCACACAGCGACCACCGCCTGGAGGTCCGCACGAACCGCGTCGATCTCCCCGGCCTTGAGCAGGCCGATGGGGAGGACCATATCGATCTCCCGGGCTCCCTGGCTGAGGGCCAGGGCCGCCTCGGCGACCTTGATCGCCGTGAGGCTGGCGCCTAAGGGGAACCCCACCACCGTCGCCACCTTCACCGGAGTTCCCGCCAGTCGGGCAGCGGCCCGTGCCACGTAAATCGGGTTCACACACACCGCCGCGCACCCGTAGCGCAGGGCCTCCTCGCACAGCCGATCGATATCCCCCGGCGTGGCCTCCGGGCGAAGCAACGTGTGATCGATCCGCGCCGCCAGCGCCTCCCGGGTCCAGGCCGTGCGGACGTTCACGGCGCCCCTCCATCGAAAGGGTTCCGGATCAGCCCCCATCGGGAAGGAGGCCAGTAGATCAGCCAGGACTTCCCGATGATGGCCGAGCGGGGGAGCGTTCCCCAGTTGTGGGAATCATTCGAAGCGTTCCGGTTGTCGCCCAGGACGAAATACTCCTCCGGCCCGAGGGTCACGGGCCCATACGTGTAAACCATCGGACCCCGGATGTAAGGCTCCTCCAGGGGACGGCCGTTGATGAACACCCTGCCGTCCCGGATCGCGATGGTCTCCCCGGGGAGGCCGATGACGCGCTTGATGAAATCCCGGGAAGGGTCATGGGGGAAGCGGAAGACCACCACATCCCCCCGTCGGGGCGAGCCGAACCAGTAGCTGACCTTGCTGATCAGCACGTATTCCCCATCGTGCAGGCTGGGTTCCATGCTGGAGCCTTCGATGCGGAAGCGGGCGGTGGCGGTGTTCACCAGCGCCATGGCCACCAGCACGATCAGGGCGGTCTCGATCAATTCCCGCAGGAAGCTCAGCAGGGGATGGGTGCTCCGCTCCCGGACCTGTTCGGGCGAAGGCTCTGCGCGTTCGATGGGAAATCCCACGGGATGCTCATCCATGCCCTTTCCTCCCTCCCGGCGCATTATACGACGTCTTTCCCGGGCCTGCACAATTCGGGTTATAACAATCGCATAGCCGCTGCCGGCGCGATCCTGTGGGTTCCCCGTTCGGGAGGCCGGATCGCCTTCGAAAGCTCCAGGGCGGGGTCAGCGATGCGCTCCTCCAACAGGGAAGCCCCTGGGGCCATGACGCCGGTCTGCAGCGGATCTCCACCCCTTCCCCTCGGCGGGAGAGGAGCAGCGTCATATGGAGCCGTTTCCGGAGCGCTTCGTGGAGCGGATGCAGGCCTGGCTCGGCCCGGAGGCCGCGATCTTCCTCCGGGCGCTGGCCGGCCCGTATCGCACCGGCCTTCGCGTGAATACGCTGAAGATCCGCCCGGAGGCGTTCCAGGCCTGCTCCCCCTTCCCCCTTTCGCCCGTCCCCTGGTGCCCGGAGGGCTTTGTCATCGAGGACCCGGAGGCCCGGCCGGGCCTCCATCCGTATCACGCGGCCGGGCTGTATTATCTCCAGGACCCTTCCGCGATGGCGGCGGCGGTCCTGCTGGATCCCCAACCGGGGGAGTGGGTGCTGGATCTGGCGGCGGCCCCCGGCGGAAAGACCACGCACATCGCCGCGCGGATGCGCAACACGGGCGTCCTTGTGGCCAACGAGATCCAGCCCCGACGGGCCTCGATCCTGGCGCTGAACGTCGAGCGGCTGGGGGTCACCCATGCGATCCTGACCAACGAGCCCCCTCCCCGTCTGGCGGATCGATGGGAAGGGTTGTTCGACCGCGTGCTGGTGGATGCGCCGTGTTCCGGCGAGGGGATGTTCGCCCGGGATCCGGAGGCGATCCGGGCCTGGAGCGTGGAGCGGGTGCGCCGCTCCGCCGCCCTCCAGAAGGCGATCCTCTCCGAGGCGGCCCGGATGGTGCGCCCCGGGGGCTGGCTGCTCTATGCGACCTGCACCTTCGCCCCGGAGGAGAACGAGGGGGTGGTGGACGCGTTCCTGAAGGCGCATCCGGATTTTGAGCTGGTCGACCCGCCGCGCCATCCGGCCTTCGATCGGGGGCGGCCGGAGTGGATCGAAGGGGGCGATCCGCGGCTGGCCCGCGCCGTGCGGCTGTGGCCCCATCGCGGCCCGGGGCACGGGCATTTCTACGCCCTCCTCCGGCGGGCCGGGGAGGAACGCCCCCATCGGCCGGGGTCGGAGGACGATCTCCCGGGCCGTGCTCGACGGGCTCTGGAGGCGTTCTGGGGGGAGATCATGGCCCGCCCGCTCCCGGAGGGTGGGCTGATCCTGCGGGAAGATCAGATCTACTGGACCCCGATGGCCCCTGCGTTATGGCGGGGGCTTCGGGTGCTGCGGCCCGGATGGTGGTTGGGTCGGTTGCGGAAAGACCGGTTCGAGCCCGATCATGCCCTGGCGATGGCCCTGCGCCCGGAGGAGGTGCTTCAGGTTCTGGATTTGCCGCTGGAGGATCCCCGGGTTGCCGCCTACCTGCAGGGGCATCCGCTGGAAGGGCCGTGGGCGGAGGGGTGGGTGCTGATCGCCCTCGAAGGGTTCCCGCTGGGCTGGGCCCGGGCCGAGCGGGGTCGTCTGAAGAACCTGTATCCCCGGCATCTGCGATCGATCGGGTGGTGGGAGGTGGAAACGGGTTCCGGATCGCGCGGCCATCCGTAAGGGGAGCCGATGCCGGATTCCCTCCGGGCAGGCCGGTTCCACCGCGAAATTTCCCACTGGTAATACCAGCGATAAATCGGGGTGGTTCCTTCGGTGATAGGACCGCAAGCCGAACCGCCTGACCCGTTCCCAGATCCCAGATCGTGATGCCCTCCGCGTCGCTTCCCGCTGCCCATCGGTCATCGGGCGATATCGCCAGCGCCTTCACATCCCCTGTTGGGTTCAGGGCGCCAATCCGCTGGCCGGTTTCCACCGAGAGCCGGAGCACAACGCCTGCATCCACCAGTACCTCCTGTCCATCCGGCGTGAACGCCATGGCCTCCCCAGGGCGTGCATCCTCTTACGGAGGCCCTGCATTCGAAATAGGCCCGATAAGCCTGCTCTCCCTCTCCATAAATGGGAAACGGGCGATTCCCTTTCTGATGCCCACCGGTTTCTCCGCGATATTCGACAGTCCTCTCGAGGTTTCCTTCAGCCGCAAGCGGCGCCCACCCGTTCTTGAATACCAGTCAGATCCAGACTGATCCACGCCTGGATCCCCCCTTGTCAGCCTCCAGGATGCTCATCCGGGGCGCCGGGGCTTGAAGGAAGCGGGGGTTGGGCCTCCAGCAGGGCGAAGCGACAGGGTGCCCCGAGCGCCACCCGTTCGAAAGCCCCTATCCACACCCGCTCCCCTTCCCCCAGCAGGCCGTAGATCCGCTCCACGAGCGAGGAAAGATCCCACTCTCCCTGCCACCGCCCTTCCCAATCCCAGAACTGCACCGTCGCCGGATGGGTCCGCGACACGGTCACCAGGCCCCTGGCAAAAAAGGCCAGCGGCCCGGCGGTCGCCGCCTCCGCTAAGGGCACCGGCTCCCCGCTGGGACCCGGAGGCAGCCGCAGCCACTCCAGCTGATCCGCCCCCACGTCCCACAGCACCACCCCACCCCCTGCCGGATCCCAGGCTACCCAGGTCCGACCCGGCCACCGGCGCACCCATCCCGGCTGCGCCCCATCCAGCAAATACAGGCTCCGCCCTCCCCGCCAGCCGCCCTCCGGTCCCACCTCCGCGAACTCCACCGCCAGCCACCGCCCATCGGGGGAAAGATAGAAGCTCGGCCCCATCACCCCGCCCTTTGGCAGATCCACCAGCGGATCCTTCAATCCCAGATCCTCTGGGCCCTCCACCCGCCCGGTGGTCCCATCGATGGTCACCCCAAATTGCACAACCGGCTTGCCTTCGGGCCGCAGGATCGCCACCCGGCACCACAACAGCCACCGGCCCGAGGTCCCCACAGGGAACAGGTCGCACACGGGCTCGGGGCCATCCCCTGGGATCCGGGAGATGGGGAGCGGCGGAAAGGACTGAAGCGGAGCTTCAGGATGAGCCGGGATGCGCCAGGAGGGACTGTGGGCCGGCTCAAGGCCGTTGACGCCGCCGATCGCCAGCCACATCCACTCGGAGCGATCCCACGCCCAGCTCCGAAAGACCCAGTCCCCGGGATGGTCCTCTGGGATCTCCCCCAACCGCTCCCACTGTCCCGTGGCGGCGTCCCCCCGCCACCACATCGACCGATTCCGTTCCCGTGCCAGCACGATGGTCCCGGTCATCACCAACGCCTCCTCCATCGGCGCCGGCGCCCCCAGGTCCCGAGAAACGCCGCGGGTCGGATCCTCCAGCCTCACCCGCCCATCCGGCGTCACCTGCAGCTGCTGGGATCCTATCCGATCCGAGGGGAAGGCCTCCTGCCGCGCCCGCAGCTGGGCTGCGGCCCGCGGCAACCAGAGCTCCCAGGCCGCACCTCCCCAAGCCGCTCCCCGCACGTGGGGCTGGAAGATCAGCTCCGGGCTCAGAAAGACATCCCAGGCCTCCTCCGGATGCAACCGCTGATGGGCCTCCCCCCGCAGGTCCAGGGCCACCTGAACGGCCCGGGCGTTCCGGTTCAGCAACAACCGCACTTCCAGCGCCGTCCCTCCCGACGAAACCCGCCAGGGCAGAGGCGGCTGGATCAGACCACGGATCCCGCGTAGAGGTTGCCCGCCCGCCGATGCCGGCTCCCACCGCCAGCGGGAAGGATCCGGCAGCAAGGCACGATCGGCCGGCGTGGGGTTCTCCGGATCCGAGATCTCCTGAAACACACAGGCCGGAGGGGTGAGGGATGGGGTCCTTGCGGCGGCCCGGGTAGGGGTGATCCCTCCCGAGGGGCGCGTGGGAATTGATAGAAGGGTGGCTGGCGTGGAAGTCGGTGAAGGGGCGGATGGCCGCAAGGGCTGGCAAGCCCCCCAGATCCCTACCGCCAGCATCCCCCAGACGATGACCCAGCGAAGAACCGTCTCGGCTCGCATCGGTATCCCTTCTCCTAAGCTCACCGGGGGATCCATTCGATCAGGCCGTAGCGACAGCCCTCTCCTTCCGTCCATCCCACGTCCAGATATACGGCTGCTCCCGCTCCCAGGAGTGTGCGCACCCGCTCGACCCATCCAGATAGGTCCAGCGTGTCCCGAAGGTGGCCCTCCAGGTCGAAGGCAAGCACTCGAGCAGGATGCGCCCGGTCCACCGCTACCACGCGATCCTGGGTGAAGGCGATCGGCCAACCCGCCACTCCCAGGGTCGTCGGCTCCTGGGTGGGGGGCAGGGGCAGCAACCGGAGGGGAGCCAGCGTGTCCGGCGGTCCGAATCCCCCTTCTCCCAGCACCACGGCCCGATCCTCGGGGTGCCAGGCGACCACTCCCATGCCCTCCCTCTCCCAGCTGCTGCCTTGCAACGCTGCGGATCGGAGGATCAACCGCCCTGGGAGCTCGGGGGCCTCTTGGCGCTGGGCATGAATGGCCACCCATCCGCCGCGCGGAGAGGCTTGGATCTCCCGCACGAACCATCCGGGTGGGAGCCCCAGGGCAGCTGCATCCCACCATCGACCTTCCTCGACATCCACCAACGCCCCGATGCCCCCATTTCCCAGGGGCAGCCCCAAGATCCATCGGGAGCCGTCCTCTAACGGCTGATGGGGGGGCATCCATGCATCGGTGCCCACCATGGGCAGAACCACCTGGCCCAGCCGTCGGGCAGGCTGGTCCTCCCTCAGGGGTACACGCCAGAAACGAAGCCCCTGCCACGTCGCCCCCGGGAGTTCCGGTCCGGGGGGCGTCATCGGCGGGCAGTCGGTCCAAACCAGGAACCAGGTGTGATCTGGGCCCCAGCCCCCCAGCGTGCTTCCCTGGAGCTCTGCGGGCGTCACCGGCTCCCAGCGCCGGCGTGGAAGATCGAAACGCCACAGGCCCCCCGTCGTGTCCCGGGCGAAGCCCTGCCCCGACGGGGATCCCTCGATCCAGACCAGTGGAGCAGGCGCCGGGAGCTGCTCGACCGCTGTGCCATCCCCCCATTCGATCTGTCCCTCTTCATTCACCCAGAGGGCAGTTCCATCCTTCAGCCAGCTCACCGTCCAGGGCCATCCCTGCCAGCGAGTCCAGGCCGGGAGGGGTCGTGCGGAGGGTTGCACCAGGGGACTGAGCAGGGTGATCGAGCGGTTCAGCCAGATCGATCGGTTCAGCGGGTGTCGGGCAACCCGGGCGATCTCCGCGAGCCCTCGGAGCTCGTCCTGAGGGGAGGCGATCACGAGCCAGCGGCCATCGGGGGAAACGCCCCAAGGGAGCAACGGACGGAGAGAGGGGCCCAGAAGGCGGATGGGAAGCCCGGGGAACGGCTGTGTCGTCCAGGTCAGGGATAAGAGGTCAACGGACGGAAGGCTACGGGAGGGCTGGAACGGCAATCCGCAATGGGCGGAAGGGATCGGAGAGGAGGCAGCCGTCACCCAGGGGGAGGGGGAAGCGGAGGTGGGAACTGCCGTCGCAGCGGGGGAGGGAGAAGCCGAAGGGGAAGAGGGAGCGCCCCGGCCACAACCGATCAGCAACCCGATGATCCCCAGGGGGAATAGCACCCATCGCCGCATTTTCAAATTCCTCCAAGCTTAACTTGACATTGTTAGATTTGCCGTGCCGCCGTGACGTAGCACGGGCTTCAGCCCGTATAAGACGGTGAACGCGGGCTTGCGCCCGCGGCGCAGGCTTTCAGCCTGCGCTACAAGGCCGTCCTTGGCAGTTGGGAGAGGTCAAAGAGCCCGAATTGAACAATGTCAAGTTAAAAATACCAGCGATAAAGAGGGATCGATAGGCTGGGCGATCAGCCAGATCCATGGCAACCCCCTTCCGATCCCCCAAGTTCAGGGGGACCGAAAACAACTGCCCTGAATGCGGTCCAGCAGCGCCCGCCCTTTCTCTCGCTCTCTCACGGCAGGGTCCACTCGATCAGCCCGTAGGTGCATCGCTTCTCCCAGGTCGGCTGCGACGACTGCGCCCCGATCCACACTCGTCGGGTTTTCCCTCCTTCCACCTCCGGTAGCAGCGCGTGAACGGCCTCATACGGGGGCCGCAGGTCTATCGCCGCCACCTGCTGTCCCCGCGCATCCCACATCATCACCCGCCCACCTTCCCCTGCGGTCACCACGCCCCCCGGCACCACTGCCAGCGGAAGCCTCGCCCCCGCCAGCTGATATCCCTGGGGTGCCTTCTCCGACGGTGGCAGCGGCACCAGCCGCAACCCGCCCTCCCGCCGATCTTCCACCACCAGAAACCGAGGATGCTCCCCCCAGCCCACCATCCGCCTACCCTCGATCACCAGCCCCATTCCCTCCAGCCAGAAGCCGCTGCGCAGATCCCCCGCCGGCGCCACGTAGAGCCGCACTCCGGGATCTTTGGGTCCTTGCACCTTCCCCGACGGAGGCGGCAGCTCGAAGGCCACCCACCGCCCATCGGGTGCCAGCCGGATCCCCAAAAAGTAAGCGTCGGCCGGCAATCCGATGAGGGTAGGCGAAACCACCTCTCCTCGCCGGAGGTCGACCAAGAAGCCCTCCCCGAACCACCGATTGGGCAGCCCAATCACCCAATACGGGGAGTCTCCGATTGGGCCTGTGTCGGAGGCAGTGCCGCCTCGCCCGATGATGGGCGGGTAGGTGACCGCTCCCAGCCGCTCCGCTGCCGCTCCCCATCGAGGGACGACCCGCCACCACTCCACCGTGCCCACCCACCACCACTGCTCCATCCTTCCCTCAAGATCTCGCGATCCAAACCCGGCGCTCCTATCCGGCGCCAGGAGAAATGCCTTCCCCAGCCCCTCCCCCCGTGGCACCTTCTCCCACCTGCCCGTCCGCAGGTCCAGTCGCCACAGGTCCCACGAATCTGCTGCCGCGGCAAAAGCTATCTCATCCCCGGCCCACCGCACCCACATCATGGGCACCGGGGCCTCGAAAATCCGTGTGCCGGAGGACGTTGTGAGGAGGAAACGAGTCGTGGGGGATGTGGAGGCCCACAACCAACGTCCGTCGGGGAACCGCTCTATCCATCCTTTCGACCATCCTATTGCCTCTTCTTCATCCCGGTAAAGCCAGCGATGAGCGTTCCCGATCTCATCCAGGAGCGCTGCGGCCGTTGGGATGAAACTTTCAATGCTCTCCTTCCATTCTACGTGCAACCGGGGTCCGTCTGGCGTGGCCAGAACGGCGACAGGAAAAACCGGCAGTGGGGAGCCCGGGAGGTGACGGGCTCGATGACCGGGAAGGTTCAGTTCCTGCCATTGCCATTCCTCCAGCCGCATTTCCCGGAGCTGGCGAAGGGCGTTCAACCCTGGAGGATAGCAGATTGGGGTCGGAGTCCGCGTGGGAAGCGGGGGCCACGTCTCCGTCGGCCATCGGAAGGTTGTAGGAGTGGTCTGGCGGGTCGATGCGAAGGATTCTATGGAGGGGGAGGGCATCCCTGTCCTCCAGCAGCCCAATACGGTGAACACGATCCCTCCCGTCCCCAAAACCGCTCGAAGCCAAATTCCAATCTTCATCTTCTCCTCCAACAAGTCAATTTAGCACGCATATCCTTAAGGCCACGAGGTCACGGGCCAGCTAAGTAGTCTCGGCGTTCGGGTCCAGGCCCCGGAGGGCGATCCATCCGGCCAGCGCGCCCAAAGCGCGGCGGAGGAAATCGCGCCTCCCCCAATCCACCCCCAGCACCGGCCCGCCGAAGCGGGCCACGGCCCGGGCCACCCGCAGGGCCCGCACGGGGCCCAGGAGCTGGAGCAACCGCATCCGCATCGCCAGGCCTGTGAAGACCCGCACCCGCTCCCCCTCGATCTCCACAAGCATCGGCTCCCAGTGCCAGCCCGGCCGGACGCGGTCCAGCAGGGCCTGGATCTCCGGTTCTCGGAGACTCCGCACCCCCAGCCGCCCGCCGCTCCGGGTCTCCACCTCCCGGGCCAGGGCCGCGCACACCGAACACCCGCTGTCGTATAAGAGATAGCGCTCGGTCATGGCCTCACCTCCAGAGAGGAAGGACTTCACCCTTCATCTGAGCCCCTTCGTCCTCCCCGCGCTTCCTCATTTTTTTTGAGGAAAAAGCCATCCGGCCTTCCTCATTTTTCGAGGAACTCCTCGTCGAGGGAAGGCGGATCTTCGAGATCCAGGATCGGCGTGAGATGCGCCCGCATCGTCAGCCCGGTGAAGACCTGGACGCGCTCCCCTTCTACCTCCAAAAGCATTGGCTCCCAGCGCCAGCCCGGCCGGATGCGGTCCAGCAGGGCCTGAATCTCCGGTTCTCGGAGACTCCGCACCCCCAGCCGCCCGGCGCTTAAGGCCTCCACCTCCCGCGCCAGGGCGGCGCACACCACGCACCCGCCGTCATATAACAGCCACCGGTTCGACATGGGTCTTCCCCCCCTCGGAATTACCCCTCCCCGACCTGCCGAGGTGGGGGCTTCGGGGAGGAGTCTCCACCCTCATCATATCCGCCCATCGTGACAGGATCGTGACAAAACAGGGGGGAATTGTATTAGAATTTTCGGCAGGAAGTGGCAGGTCGACCCGGGCCCGGTGGGGGGTTTCCGATGATCCCTCTGGCGTTCGATGCGGCGGGTGTTCCGATGGCGGCCCGCCCGGCCTGGCGGATCCGCTTCTTTGGAGGCCTGCGGGTGGAGGGGC
>BEHY01000013.1 GCA_002898735.1 Candidatus Thermoflexus japonica | reverse complement strand
CGACCACCGATGGGCAGAGGTTACCGCCCTCGGCGATGGGGATCACCTTGGGCTCCCCGCCCTCCATCACGGCGATCACCGAGTTGGTCGTCCCCAGATCAATGCCGACGATCCGCCCCTTCTTGGCCATCGGAAACCTCCCGTTCAGGATTGAGGGATTTTTCCTCGAAATGATCGATCGTCGCAGCGAGAGGAGCTGGCCGCTGGATCAGAACCCCAAGGGCCTGAGAGGGCATTCGCTGCGCCAGGGTGGCCGGTGTGGCCCGGGAGGGCAGCCGGTCATAATCGCACTGGCACGGCCCTCCCTGAGCGCACCCCAGGCAACAGTAAGGCTGACGATCCACGATCACGGGCTGCCACTCAATTTCGATCCCACAGTTCCGGCAGACCAGCGGCACAGACTTCCCCTCCGTGAGGATCGCCTTCCATTCTACGCAGGTTCTATTAGAGGAGCATTAGAGGAAAGCAGGCGTTTCGTAGGGATCCCGGCCCGATCCCAGAGACCCGGATCGCTCGTGGGCCGCACAAGCAAAGAGGCCCTTCCCCGGCCCTTTGGGCCACGAGAAGGGGGGAGGACAGATCCTTTGGGGTCACCGGAGGCACCGGGGGCCGCCACATGGCCTCAGAGTCGGGGGCCCGGATCGGGAAATGAAAGGAGTGGAAGGGCAGCCTTCTGGAGTCCCCCGGCCCCGACCGGTCTGGCAGATCCGCCACCCGCCCCTTCACCCGAGCGAGGCCAATCGATCTACCGGAATTCGATCGGCCAGGGGGCTCCCCCGCACCACCTCCAGCAGCGCTTCGGGAGGAAGAACCCCCGTTTCCCGGAGGACCGTCCAGATGGCGTAAAGGGCCGCATACCGCGCCCCTGCGCGTCCCCGGAAGTCCCGAACACGGATCTCCGCTCCCGTCTCCGGAACCGGCAGCGAGGCATCCACCCAGAGCACCCCTCGCGTCATCCTTTCGATCCGATCCCACTGATTCCGCAACCCATCCATCGAGGTGATCACCAGGGCATCCGGTTCGTGAACACCGTGATAGAAAATCGGGGAGCGGGAAAGGATCACCTCCGCTGTCGAAAAGCCGACCCCAACGGTCACAGGGTAGCTGCCTTTCTTCGTCACATGGAGGCCGGCGGCCATCGCGGCGCGCGCCAGGATCTCTGCTGCCTGCTGGATCCCTTCCCCCGCCGAGCCGCTCAGGATCATCGTCCAGCGCTCCTCCAGCGGGGAGGAGAACCAGACTTCCACCGGGGGCAGATCCAGTAATCCCTCCCCGCGGGGACTCAGGGGTTCCCCTGAGCCTGCCGGCAGGCGGAAAACCGGGCGCGGGGGACGGGTCCATACCCCAGGGGTGTAACCGGCTTCCTCCGCCAGTGCTTTCAGCCGCAGCCCGGGGTTCCACTTCACCCCATAGCTGGTGCAGAGCTCCAGAACCTCCACAAGGGTGAAGCCCTCAATCTCCAGCGCCTGGCGCAGGGTCTCGGAGAAATCTCCCAGGCCGAGGACCCGGGCAACGTAGGCGGCTCCTGCGTCATAGACCAGCCGACACAGATCGTGATGCGGGAGGGAAACCCCATCCGGGGTGATCCCGGTGCGGAAGCCGCGGGGCGTCAGGCTGCTGGGTTGGCCCCCCGTCATCCCGTAAAGCATATTGTTGTGCACCACCACGGTTAAATCGACGTTCATCCGCGCGGCCTCAAGGAGATGCTGGAGACCGAGCGTCGCCCCGCCATCCCCGATGTAGACGATCACCTTCTTGCCCGGCGGAAGCCCCATTGCGATCCCTGCCGCCAGCGCCACCGAGCGCCCGTGGAGGCCATGGACCGTATGGGTGGCGAAATTGCCGTCCACAATGCCGTGACAGCCGATGTCCGTTACCAGGATCACATCTGTGGGCCTCACTCCGATTTCCTCCAGGGCCTTCACCGTGCTGCGAACGACATGGTGATGTCCGCAGCCTTTGCAGAACGGCAGGTCTGGACGAGTAAGGAAGATGCTCATCCGGCAAGGACCTCCCGAACGATCTCTTCAGGGCGCACCATGCGCCCCACCGCCCCAATCAGGCGGATTTTCGATGGGATCCGTCGGCCGAAGAGCAGGCGGGCGAACTGCCCCTGGGCGTTCTCTTCCGCGATCACGACCCGCGGGTAGCGATCGATCACTTCGTAATAGATCGCCGGGATCGGCAGGAGGGTGCGGGCCAGCAGAAGGGAGACCGGGATTTCCCGGGATCGGAGGATCCTGACGGCCTCCCGGGCGGCTCCACTGGTAATGTCGTAACTCACCACCAGCGTTTGAGCTCCATCCTGCTCATCCAGGTGATAGAGAACCGGCGTGAGCGCCTCTACCTTTTCCCCCAGACGATGGGTGTTGGCCATCGCCTCCTCACCGGTATGCTGGAGGAGGCCGGAACGATCATGGGTGGAGGCGTTGAGCCGGACGATGTGGCGATCGTTGCCAACCGGTAAAAAGGGAGGAACCAGGCCATCGCCGGGATCATAAGAGCGATAAGGGCCGGGGCCCTGGTAGAAAGCCCGATGCACCGGCTCGATCGCCGGCAACTGCCTCAGGTCGAAACTGGCCTGGGTCATCACCATCTCCTTGGAGCTGAGAAGCACTACCGGTGTGCGCAGCTCCACGGCCGTTCGCAACGCGATGGAAGGCAGGAGCCAGCAATCCATCAGATCGGAGATGCACAGCACAGGGAGGGGGTAGCCGCCGGAGATCAGCCCATCCAGCAGCAACAGATCCCCCTGAGCGCCTGCTGTCGCTGTTCCCGTGGATGGCCCAAGCCGCTGGACGAAGATAATCAGCATGGGGAGTTCCATCATATAGGCCATATTGATCGATTCGACCATCAGGGCGAAGCCCGGGAACGAGGTGGCGGTCACAGGGAGATGACCGGCAGCGGAGAGGCCGGCCATCCATTGCAGGGCGGTGATCTCGTCCGGGGCTGGCAGGGCGATGGGAAAGCGACGGCTGGCATAGGAGAAGATGAGGCTTGCCGGAGTGATGGGGTATCCGACATACACATGGGCTCCTGCACGCACGCAGGATTCCACAATCAACCGAGAACCATCCAGAAGAACCCGGCAGGAATCCATAGGAGGCGCCGCTCCGGAAAGGGAATGGGCTGCCCGATTTCAGGAAATCCTTTCTTCCCGCCCGGCCCCTCCAGTAGGATCATCTTACGATCGGCTCGGGAAGGCAAACTTTGCAGAACAGAGAATGGCGCGCCGCCTCCGGTGAAGCCTGATCATCCGAATTCAGGCTATCATAGAGGAGGAAGCTGACGAAGCCCTGCTGGAGATCCGGATGGCCCGAGCGCGCACCCAGTATGTCTGTCAGAAATGCGGCGCGGTGCACCCCAAGTGGATGGGACGATGCCCGGATTGTGGGGAGTGGAACACCCTGGTGGAGGTCGCCCCTTCCCCATCCGTTCGCGCGGTCGGCCTCAAGGGGGCACCGGGAACCCAGCCGATCCCCCTCCCCGCCGTGACGGCAGCCGGCGTGGAGCGCTGGCCCTTGCCGATGGGGGAGTTCGCCCGCGTGCTGGGGGGCGGGGTGGTGCCGGGCTCCCTGATCCTGGTCGCCGGCGATCCGGGCATCGGGAAATCCACCCTGTTGATGCAGCTGGCGGATCGGATGGCCGGGCCCGAGTTCCCGGTCCTTTACATCTCCGGCGAGGAATCCCTCGGCCAGCTGAAGATGCGGGCAGACCGCCTGGGGCTGCACAATCCCCAGCTCTACCTGTTGAACGAAACCCGCATGGAAGCCCTCGTGGATCACATCCAGGCGCTGCGCCCTCGCCTGGTGATCGTGGACTCCATCCAAACCGTTTACGTGGAGGAGATCCCCTCCCCTCCCGGGAGCGTCAGCCAGGTCCGCGAATGCGCCGTCCGGTTTCAGGCTCTGGCTAAAAACCTGGGGGTCACCGTTTTCCTCATCGGCCACGTGACCAAGGCGGGCCTGATCGCCGGCCCGAAGCTCCTGGAGCACATCGTCGATACCGTCCTCTATCTGGAGGGCGATCGTTACCACGCCTTCCGCATGCTCCGCAGCGTGAAGAACCGTTTCGGCGCCACCTCCGAGGTGGGCGTCTTCGAGATGCGCGGGGATGGGCTGGCGGAGGTGCCCAATCCTTCCGAGCTCTTCCTGGCCGAGCGCCTGGTGCAGGCCTCCGGCTCCGCGGTCGCGGTGACCATGGAGGGCACCCGCCCGCTGCTGGTGGAGATCCAGGCCCTGGTCAGCCCGGCGCCGCCCGGGGCAGCCCGCCGCACGGCCAACGGGGTGGATCCCTATCGCCTGCTCCTGCTGGTCGCGGTGTTGACCAAGCGGGTGGGTCTGCGTCTGCATGATCACGACCTGTTCGTCAACGTGGTCGGCGGCCTGCGGGTGGACGAGCCGGCAGCGGATCTGGCGGTGGCGATGGCCATCGTCTCCTCCGCCCGGGATCGCCCACTGCCTCCGGATATGGTCTTCATCGGGGAGGTGGGCCTCTCGGGGGAGCTGCGGGCCGTGGGCCATCTCGAGCTTCGCCTGGCGGAGGCGGCAAAGCTCGGTTTCCGACGTTGCCTCCTGCCCCGCACCGTCCGCCGGCTCCGCGAGGTCCCGGCGGAGCTCACGTTGCTTCCCGCGCGAACGCTCGCGGAGGCGCTCTCGATCGCCTTCACGGGATGATCCGGCGTTGCGCCGCCGGCCTCCCCCTGAGAGCTTTCTGAGGCTGTCCCGCCTCCCCCGATGGGAGCCCATCCTTTCACAGCATCTCCCGCAGCTCCATGGCGTTGATCACCGCATGCCCGAAGGCATCGCTGTTAAAGTAGACGTAAACCTCATGGCCCGCCTGGAGGAAACCCCGGATCCGTTCCGCCCAGAGGGCCAGCTCCTCCCGACGATAGCGGCCCGCGTAGAGCGCGGTGGATCCATGGAAACGGATGTAGACGATCGGCCCGGTGACCCAGAGAGGGGGAGAGAGGCCCGGCATATCGAAGAGGCAGAAGGACATGCGATAGCGCTCCAGCGTCGCGCGGATCGGCTCCACGAACCAGCGGGGGTCCCGGAACTCGAACACATGGAAAAGATCCTGCGGAAGAAGGGCCGCGAACGCCCTTAGGCGATCGGGGTCGGCCCCCCAGCCGGGGGGGAGCTGATAGAGGATGGGGCCCAGGCGATCCCCCAGGCGCCGGGCCCGCTCCAGGAACCGTGTGAGTGGCTCCGCGCAATCTTTCAGGCGGCGGATGTGGGTGAGATAGCGGTTGGCCTTGACCGCGTAGCGAAAGCCCGGAGGAGCCTGTTCCCGCCAGCGTTCGAAGGCCGCCTCAGAAGGCAAACGATAGAACGTGTTGTTGATCTCCACCGTGTCGAAATGCGCGGCGTAGTGCGAAAACCAGCGGCTCTGGGGGAGATCCTCCGGGTAGAAAACCCCCCGCCAGTGCGGATAAATCCATCCGGATGTTCCGATCCAGCATCGAGGGCTCATCGGCAATGCCTCGACGCCTGACTGGCCATGGGCGGTTCGCGGCCTGCGAACAGGGAATCCGCCCTCGCTAACGCTCCCCCAGGATGATGGCGCTGCGCTCCGCTCCGCGGGCGATGGTCGGAGCCTCCGGTGTCGCTTCCTCCAGCGCCTTCATCCGCGCCGTCAGCCCCTCGATCTCATCCAGGTGCAGATGCAGCGTCTCCGCCAGATCCAGCAGCGCCCGGATCAGCTGACGCTCGAAAACCCGCCGGAAGGCGGCCAGGGAGTCGAAAGGAATCCGATCCGCCTCCTCATGTTCGCTGAGCCACAGGGCCGCCGCCGGGCTGTGGGCCACCTCTTTCACGAAGATCAGCCTCCGCTTCCTCGCCCGAACCGCCCGTGTCCACTCCAGCCCCATGGGGGCTGAGTAATCCATGCCCAGGATGAACACATAAAGATGCGCCGCCTCCACCGCCTCGAGGGCGGGGGCCAGGGCCTCGCCAGGCCGGGGAGTATGCCGGATCTCCCAGCCCAATCGAACGGGAAGCCCGGCCACCACCTGCCCCACGATCTCACGCTCCGCCTCCAGCTCCGGACTGCTGGTGATGAAGAGCCGGATGGGTTCGGCCATGGCGCGATCGCCCTCCCTGGATCTCATGGAGTTGGTCCTTCACCATGGTAGAACGGATGTGGCAGGCCATGAATTCAGGAGACGAAAGGAGAAATACCCTCAGGAAGGCGAGCAGGGAACCGGAGAGGCGCCGCCTGCGTCACTCCCGCCGGGGATTTCAACGCCCGTTTCCGCCAACGACGGGGGGGAACAGCCGAACCAGATCCCCGGGTCTCAGGGGTGTGTCCAGGGCGGCCTGAGCCTCATTGACGAAGACCGCGTGGATCAACTCGGGAGGGATCCCCAGGGCCCGGGCGACATCCCGGGGGGTGCCGTTCTCCGGGACCTCCACCGGGATGCCCTCATCCTGCACCCCGGCCGGGCGATAGCGACGGAGGATCGCGTGCAATTTCACGGTGACCTGCATCGTTCATCCCTCCGGGATAGGCCGGATCCCCCGATGCACCACGCGCCCCCCGATGGTCTGCAGGATCTTGCGGGGATCCTCCCACCGGCCGGTGCGGGCCTGAAGGGCCCGGGACATCTGCCTGGGCGTCAGCGGTTGATTGCCGTTGATCAGCAACAGCCGGAACACCGCGTCGGTGAGGGGGGTCTGAGGGGTCAGGAAGTCCGGCTGGCGGCTGCAGTGCTGCAGCAGGATGTGCCACAGCCCGTCCACCCGCCGGACCTCGGCAGTCTCCGGATCCACCCAATCGATCTCCGCCGCCTCGGGATTCGTCAGGAACTGATCCCGGTGCTCCGGGCACAGGTGGCTCATCAGATAGGCGCGGAAATCCCGCCCTTCCCGCTTCCACCATTCCAGATCGATGCGGAAGGGGGTATCCAGCGTCGGCTTGATCAGCCGTTGCGTCGCCGCCTGCGGGCGGTCGCTCATGCTCCCTCCTCCACCCACCGCCAGTAGCCATCGCCCAGATAGACGCACCCGGGCATGCCCATCACCTCTTCGAACAGCGACTCCGGCGGTATCCGGATGAGGAGATTCACCGCCTGGTAAAGCGTGCGGGCGTGCACCGTGCCCTGGGGCGTCAGGCTGGCCAGCGCGGGGAAGAGCTGCTGGGTCAGAGCCCGCACCGGGCGGCTTCGCCAGCGCGGCCACAGCTCCTCCAGCGCCGCCGGATCATCCACATAGATCAGGCCCTGGTCGTCGAACTCGCCCGGGATCTGGCGGCGAAGCATGTCAAAGACGAGGCGGCCTTCCTCCACCCGCACCACCCGCACCCAATCGCGCCGGCTGCGGCCCTGGAGCTGGACCCGGATCACACCGGGCTCATGGGTTCGCTGGAAGACCACCAGACAGCCCGGCTGGACCTGATGGGCCTGATACCATTCCTTCAGTCCGAAGACATATTGGCGTTCCCGCACCACCCATCCGGGCCAGCGCCGGCCGCTTACCGGATCCTCGAACTCGAAGCGAATCCGATGGGTCCGGCCCAGCGGGAACACCCGGGCCGTGCGCCGGGTCAGCGGCGCTGTCCCGCTGGCCAGATGCGGATATGTGGCGATCCACACCACCTCATCGGCCTCCCCGATCCCGGGGCGGATCTCCTCGGCTATGCTGAGCTCATCATCGATCTCCGCCGCAATCCGAAGCAGGGCTTCATCCAGCCTCCCCCCGCTCCCCGTATAAGCTCGCCCCTGAAGCCGGGGCGGGGTCTCCAGGACCTCCGGGGGTTCCATCCGGCGCAGGAACCAGAGGAACTGACCGGCCGGTCCGACCTCGTCGAACCGGGCATCCCGATAGAGGGCAGCGTTCAGGGAGAAAATCTGCAACGGCAGGGGGACATCCGCCGGCAGTTCCAGATGGGGAAGCAGCGCCTCCGGCGGCAACGGGCCGCCTCCATGCACATCGAGGACTGCCTCTATCAGATTCAGGTGGCCTTCATGAAGTTCCACCAGCAACGCCTTCGGGAACCAGTGATCCCCCACCCGCACGAAGTCGGGGCTGGATTCCAGCCGGGCGAGGAGCTGATCCCGGATCCGGGGGCCCCACGTCGCCCAGACCTCGTCCAGGCGCAGGCCCTTCTCATCCGGACCGCGCAGGCCATCCAGCTCGTTGAGACGGTGAGGGAGCGGATATTCCGCAGCGAACTCCCGCAGTGTTCCCTCATTCTCGAATCGAACCTGGATGACTTTGAAGGGGCCGATTTCCGGGTTATGACCATCCCGGATTCCCACCACGGTCCCGATCGCGAAATTCAGGTGGGGGAAGAAGAGGCGATCCCCCACCTGGTAACGATCTTTCGGGCGGAACGGGCGAGCGCCGGACAGAAGGGCACGCCGCCGCTCCTCCAGCTCTCGAAGACGTCGCTGGATCAGAAAGCGGGCGAGCTCTTCCGCGGTGCGGGGAAGGGGATCCTCCAGGAACCGATTTAATAGCGCCTCAAGATCCGCCTCTGTAACTTCCAGCTGTTCCCAATCGATTGTCCCGGGCCATGCCTGCGTCACATCCATCTTCCGATCCGTCCGTCACGAGGTCGACAGGGATGCGGTGATCCTGCTGGGGCTCCAAGGGCCGTCCATGGAAACCATACAAGATTATATCCAGTCCGGATGGGGACAGCAACCCATGGGCGAAGTCGTATAATTGAGGATTGCCCGGGCGCCATTTCAGCAGAGGAAAATCCCCAGGAGGAGAAATCATGCCTCCGCTTCTGCAAGCCGTTGCCGATGGCATCATCCGCATCGATCTTCAATTCCAGGGCCGCCCGCAGGTCATCGCGGCGTATCTGCTCTATGATGGCCAGGAAGCGGCCCTGGTGGAGACGGGGCCGGCTTCCACGATGGAGAAGCTTCTGGAAGGGGTGCAGGCCGCCGGAGTGCCCCTGGAAGCCCTCCGCCACCTGATCGTCACTCATATTCATCTGGATCATGCGGGGGCTTCCGGCGCGCTGACCCAGCGCCTCCCGTGGGCCAGGGTATACGTGCATCCGGTGGGCGCGCCCCACCTGGCCGATCCCTCCCGGTTGCTCGCCAGCGCCGCCCGGATCTATGGGGATCTGCTGAAGCCCCTGTGGGGGGACGTGATCCCGGTCCCGGCCGATCGCCTCGTGGTGGTCTCCGACGGGGAACGCCTTCGGGTCGCTGGCCACACGCTGGTGGCCTTCGATACCCCGGGCCACGCCCGCCATCACCACGCCTTCCTGGATGAAACCACCGGGCTTCTCTTCACCGGCGACATCGCCGGCGTCCGCCTGCTCGGAATCCGCTACGTCCGCCCGCCGACGCCACCCCCGGAGCTGGACCTCGAGGCCTGGTCCGGGAGCATCGCCCGGCTGCGGGCCCTGAAGGCCAGCGGCCTGTGCCTGACCCATTTCGATGTCCACCGCGGGGACATCGAATGGCACTGGGAGGATCTGGAGCGTCGGCTGTGGGAATGGGGACATCGGATCCGGGAGATGATGGAGGAGAACCTGGAGGAGACGGAGATCGTCAAACGCCTCCGGGCGCATGCGGATGAGGAATTGCGGGCAGCGGGGGCGGAACCGGAGTTCTACGATGTGGCCGCCAGCTATGAGAGCGTGGTGGCCGGATATCTGCGCTACTGGCGGAAGCGCGCGGAATCCCTGGCCCATCGGACCGGGAGCTGAGCGGTGCGTTCGCGGGCGGAACACCGGCCAGATCGCGAAGCCTGGATGCCGGGGCAGACCGGTAGGGGGAGGTCACCTGCGCCATGACCGGAACAGACCTGTGTCCGGCCTGCGGGCAGGAGATCCAGGTGGAGGAAGGGGTTTGCCCCTATTGCGGGGCCACCTTCTGCCCTGCCTGCCGGTCCCGGATGCCCGAGACGGCAACCCGCTGCTCGGGATGTGGGGCCTTGTGGGCGTGGTTCTGCAGCCACTGTGATGCACCGGTTCCCCCGGAGGCGGCGATCTGCCCGGCCTGCGGGGCACCCCTCCGGCCTCGCCCCTGCGGGCAGTGCGGGGTGATGGTCCCCCCGGATGAGCCGTGCCCGAACTGCGGCGCGGAGCCATGCCCGGATTGCGGGGCATGGATCCCCGCGGACGCAGCCGCGTGCCCGGCCTGCGGGTTGCCCCTGGGGGAGGTCTGCGAGCGCTGCGGGGCTCCCCTTCCGGAGGACGCGGTCCGCTGTCCGGCGTGCGGGGCATCCGTTCGAGAAGCCGCGTGTCCGCGATGCGGAGAGCCGGTTGAAATGGATTTGGGCCTGTGCCCGGCGTGCGGGGCGATCTGGTGCCCGGCCTGTGGGGAGCTCGGGCCGGAGGAGCCCCTCACCGCAGAGACCCGGTGCCGGCGGTGCGGATTCGCGCTGGCCTTCGCCTGCCCGGATTGCGGGGCCGTTCTGCTCCGCACGGCATCGGAATGCCCGGACTGCAGCCGGGGTTTCCCGCGGCGCTGCCCTTCATGCGGCGAGCCCCTCTTCGGCGGGCCCGAGCGCTGCCCGGCATGCGGGGCTTCCCTCCCGGAGCCTGTTCCCCGTGAAATCCACCCCCGCCCCTCCCCGGCGCCTTCGGGAGCCCGGCTGGCCGCCCTGGCGGCGTGCCCGAATTGCGGAACCCTCTTTCGACCGGCGGAAGGGCCGTGCCCGGGTTGTGGGCAGCGCCTCTGCCCCCGGTGCCGCGCCCGGCTCTGGCCAGAGGAAACCGCATGCCCTCGATGCGGCGCCGAAATCGGCTGGACCTGCCCGGGGTGCCATGCGGTGATCCCCTACGGCGTTTCCGCCTGCCCATCCTGCGGCACGGATCCCGGTTTCGCATGCCCCCGATGTGGAACCCCGGTCGCCGAAGACACCCCTCGCTGTCCCCGGTGCGATCTGGATCTCTCCGGACGCTGCCCCGCGTGCGGCGCAGCGCTTCCGGAGGAAGCGGACGCATGTCCCGCATGCGGGCAGGCCCTGTGCCCGGAATGCGGATCGGCCGTCGCGGAGGACGCCTCCACCTGTCCGGTGTGCGGGGCCGTCTTCACGTATGTATGTGAAACATGCGGGGCGGAGCTGGACCCCGGGGAGATCCGCTGCCCCCGGTGCGGGACATAGCCGGGACCCTCACCACCTCCCGGATAGATCCCGGTGGGCCAGGACGATGAGATGGCTGCGGGCGCGGGACATCCCCACATAGGCGACGGTGGGGAGATCCGGGAAGGCCCCGGCATCCAGCTGGGCCAGGATCACCACCGGGCTCTCCAGCCCTTTGAAGCGATGCACCGTGGTCCAGAAGATCTCCCCGGGGCCCGGAGGCCATCGCTCGGTGAGCGTGAAAGCCCCATATCGGATTCCGGTCTGCAACCATCCCCGACGATGGGCCGAGAGGATCACGACCTGATGAGGGGGGAGCCGTTCCTCCACGAGCAAATGATGAATCCGCTGGCGGAGGCATTCGTGGAATTCCCCCTCGCTGGCGTAATAGAAGAACTCCGGCTCCGGCCCGTCCGGGCCCCGAGCCCGGGGAGGATGGTCGGAGCGATAGAAACGCATGGCCTGGCGGTGGATCGGCCGCGTGTTCCGGCAATTCCATGAAAGGTGGAACTGCACCATCCCCCACGGGAGCTGGGGAGTTCGCCGATAGATGTTCTGGTTGTCATCCATGAAGACGTAGACGATCCCATGATCCGGATCCCGGAGGAGCATGGCCAGGGCGGTGAACCAGATATCGGTGAAGTCCTGCCCCTCATCGACAATGAGGGCATCGTATTCTGGCCCCAGTTGCCCGACGGCTTCCGCCAGCAGATCGGGGAACACCTCCTGAAACAGGGTTTCTTCCTCCACCTCCCGGGCCGCCCGATCCAGCTTCCCTCGAAGCCCCGCCCGATCCACCCAGCGGGAGACCAGGCTGTGGAAGTGAAGGATGTCCACCCCGGATGGCAGCACGGCTTCCCGCAGGCGATCCGCCAGGGCCCGATTGTAGCAGGTGAGCAGCACCCGGAATCCCTCCTGGCCCAGACGGCGCGCCTGCTCCAGGGCCAGCATCGTTTTCCCGGAGCCCGCGCAGCCCCGGATCAGCACCCGCCGCTCGGCCCGCAGGCAATCCAGGAGGGCGAACTGTTCCTCCGTCAGTTCCACGATCCGCTGCTCGGCCCCCTCGACCGCCGAGCGGAGCAGGGGGCGCAGGGACCAGGATCGGGCGAGCACATCGATCAGGACTGCCATCCCGTCCGCCCCCGGGCCGCCGATCGAAGCGCGTTCCCCTTTCCAGTAAGACAAGACCCGAGCGACCCATCGCCGCACATCCTTCAGATCCGAGCGGTCCAGGATGATCGCCCGGGGCAGATCCGGCCCCAGGTCCCGATCCCCGACCTCCACATCCGGAAAGGCAACCGCATGGCCGAAGAGAACGAATCGTTCCGGCCACCGGGGGTGCTCCCGCAGTTTGTCCATGAGCGCGCGCCGGTTGTGCTGGGCCTGCTTCACCGGGTCCTGGATGGAATGGGGGCCGCTGAACCACTGGCGGGTCCGCGCGTCGTAGCGGATGGGCCCGCCCTTGACCTCCAGGATCAGAAGCCCGTGGGCCGGGTGGGCGATCACGAAATCCGCCTCGCCGGTCCAGGCGCCCTGGTGCGGCTCCCGCAACAACCAGCTCACGGAATGGAAGACCACGAATTCGTCGGGGAGCTGCTCCCGGAAGATTGAATACAGGCGCCGCTCCGCCGGGCTACGGGTGGAGGGATCCAGTCGCTCAGGGAACATCCGGGCCATCCCGGCCTCCGGGTTCGCTCGGGATCCGGAAATCGGCCGCGCCGCCCCCCATCGCCTCCCCGGGGCGAGGGCGGCGCGCCCTCAGGCCGGCGGCGATCCTACGGGCTCCACCGGCCATCGGGTTCCGATCGGATGCGCAGGGTCGCGGGAGGCGATCACCACCGCCTCGGACGTCCGTGGCTCGAAGACCGCCAGCACCCGGACCCCCGCATACGCCCGCGCCAGGGCCGTCCAGAGCCAGAGGGGAAGTCGGCCATCCAGGATGAGGCGGCGATCCTCCGGGATCACCGGCGCCGCCAGGCCATCCACCTCCTCGCGCTCCAGATAGGGATGGCGTGGGGTCACCCGAAGCCGCCAGAGATCCCCGGATCTTTCCACGTGGAACTGGAGGGCGGGAGGCTCCAGAGGCGCGGCTTCAACCCTCAACTGGGGAGGCTCCATCCATCCCAGCCGGACATCGAACTGGAAGAGGGGGGAAGGCATGGCGTGGACGGCCAGGGCGGCATACAACCAGGCGGGGGCTCGATCGTAAAGGGCGAGGGGCTTGCCCGCGGGGAGGGCATCCAGGGCGCGGGGGAGATCTTCCGGAGCCCAGCGCGGTGCCTCGCCTTCCATCCGGACGCCCAGCATGCGGGCCAGCCGGTTCAATTCGATGACCAGATCCAGGGGCGGCGCCATATTCAGGTGATAGCGCCGCAGCTCCTCCGGATCATACCGGCAAAGGGCCGCGACCCGCTCCACCAGCGCCTCGAACACCGGCCCCTCCGCCATGCGCCCCCGGATCAGGCCGGTGATCATCCCGCGGAGCACGGGGGAACCTCGGATCACCCGGGAAGGTCCCTCCAGGCGGGAGTCCAGATCCGCGATGAGGTTCAGGCCATAACGGCGGAAGCGGCGTCGCCACTCCGGACGCAAAGCGGGATCCCGGGTGAGGAGGATGGCGTGGGTGGCCGCGCTCAGGATCGGCTCCTGCTCCGGGGTGGGGAGCCCGCCGACGTCCACCAGCAGGGGCAGGTGACGATTCCGGATATCCCGGAGGATCCGATCGACCCAGCGGGCATCGAAAGCGCCCTTCACCCGAAGCAGCCGGACCTGCGCCGCTTCCCCTTCCATGAACCAGTCCCCTTCCCCATCCGGCGCTGCCCGCAGCACGTAATGCGCCACCCTGCGCTTTCGCAACGCCTGTGATAAACTATAAGTTAGCACGGACTTACCCGAATGAGGAGGTCCTCCGATCAGGATCGCTGGGAAGAGCTCCATCCCCTACCTCCGGAGAATGGCGAGGGTTCGATCCGCGCCGGACGCGAGCCGCTTGCGGTGGGAGGTGAGCGATGGACCATAGACCGGCCAGCACGATGATCGCCACACTGGGTGGCCAGCCCCAGGTGGTCACCTTTGCTCTGGATGCCCTGCTGGAGCGGGGCGAGCCGATCGTAGAAGTGGTGGTGATCCATTTTGCCCCCTATGATCCTCGAACCCGTCATGCCCTCGAGCGCCTGGATCGTGAGTTCCCCAATGACTTCTACGCTTACGCCCGGCGCTCTATCCGGCTGCGCCGCATCGTATTGCGGGATCCTCATGGCCCGCTGGTAGATATCGCCAACGAGCAGGCCGCTGAGGCGGTCCGATCGCACATGATGGAGATCCTCCGGCTGGAGAAAGCCCAGGGGCGGCCGCTGCATGTCGTGCTGGCCGGCGGGCGGCGCATCCTGGCCCTGATGCTCTTCCTCACCGCCATCGTCCACCTGGACTACTCGGACCATCTCTGGCACCTCTACACCCCCCGCCCCTTCCTGGAACTTGCACGGGATGGGCAGCGCATGCACGCCCGGCCGGAGGACGGCGTACGGCTGATCGAGGTGCCCTTCCCGCACTGGGGGGCGGATTTCCCGGGCTTCCGACAGCTTTCCTCCATGCAGTTACAGCAGGCCTTATGGCCCCCTGCTGACCTGGAGCGCTGCCGCCAAGTGTGGCAGCGCCTGACCCAGGCCCAGCGCCGGGTCCTTTACTGGATCGCCCACAACGAGCGACCGCAGCAGGTCGCCGACCGCCTGGGGATTACCCTCAAGACCGTGGACTCCCACCTGGATGCCATCAAGAACGTGTGTCGGGAGGTCTGGGGGATCCCTCCGGATCGCTCCCTCTCCTATCACAATCTGCGGGAGTGGTTCCGCCCTGCGCTGCCGGTTTTAGCCCCGGAAGGGGTGCCGGATTAGGACCCCCGGCCCGCCGCCTGCGCGGCCAGACCAGGACCCTGCCGGATCCGCATCCGGGTTGTCGGGGAGGGCGTTCGAGGACCAGCCCTGAAGGCCCCTCCGAATCGATCCGCCGGGATCTCCGCGAAGGTGGGCTCTGGAGCGCCCCTGCCCTCGCCCTGAAACCGACCCGGCTTCCGGGGAAGGGCCGCTTCGCCTCCCCGAATTCGAGCCCGCCGTGGACGTCCTGTGGGGGGCCGGGTCGAAAGCGCCGGGCTCTTTCTTCCCCTTATTCTTTACATCGGGCCTGAGGACAGGCTTCCGGTCCACCCCCGAGGGAAATCCGGCTTTTCCCGGATGTCCTCCGGCGCCCTGGCGGGCTACACTGGAGGCCGAGGAGGCTGATCGATGATCGTCGTCAACTTCGCCCATCCGTTGACCGAGGAACAGCTTCAACAGATCGAGGTCCTCACGGGGCAAAAGGTGGAGCGCGTGATCGCGATCGATGCCCAGATCGATCCGCAGGAGCCGTTAACACCGCAGGTGGTAGCCATGGTGGACCGGGTGGGGTTCTCCCCTGAGGAATGGCAGGTTCTGCCCCTGCTCATCGCCCTGCCTTCATTGAACTACTCCGCCGGCGTTTTGCTGGCGGAGCTTCACGGTCGGATGGGATATTTCCCATCCATCCTGCGCCTGCGGCCCGTGGCGGGGGCGATCCCGCCCCGCTTCGAGGTGGCAGAGGTGATCAATCTGCAGGCCGTGCGGGACGCGGCGCGGGCGCGGAGAGGGCGGGGTTGAGCTTCGCCGGGGGCCGCGGGGAAGCCGCGGAGCCCGAAGGCGCCTCCCCCGCGGCGCATCGGACGACCGCCGTGAATCCGCCAGAAGGGAGGAGCGATGCGTCTCCGGATCCTGCTTCGATTTGCGAGACCCAGTCTGCTTCCGTGGGACTATCTCGAGTGGCTGCGGGGCCTGGTCTACGCGGCGATGGCGCGGGGGCTCCCCCAGGTCGCCCATCAGCTTCACGAGGAAGGGTGGAGCCATCCGGAGGGGCGGCGGTATAAGCCGCTGACCTACTCGTGGCTGCACGGCCTGAAGCCAGACGGATCCGGGCTATGGGCCCAGGGGGGGGTGACCTGGTGGGTTTCCTCCCCGATCCCGGCGGTGGTGGAGGCCCTGGCTCTGGGCCTGCTGATCGAACCCGAGGTTCGGCTGGGGCCCTATCCGGCGGTCGTGGAGCGGATCCAGGTCGAGCCGACGCCCCCTTTGGGGGAAGCCCTCACCTGCACTACCCTCTCCCCGATCACGATCTCCACCGGCGAGCGGCGGGCGGACGGCAAGCTGGTCAAGCGGTATCTCTCGCCGGAGGAGCCGGAATTCGCGCGGGCGTTAACGGAGAACCTGCGGCGGAAGGCGGTGGCCTTCTACGGGCGGGAGATCGAGGGCGACGTGGAGATCCGGCCGCATCCTCCCTATCGCTCCAAACTCGTGCGGGTCCACGACACGGACATCCGGGGCTGGATGCTCTCCTTCACGATCTCGGGCCACCCCGAGCTCATCCGCCTGGGCTACGAAGCCGGCTTCGGCGAACACACCGCCAGCGGGTTCGGGATGGTGACCGTGGCTTGGGAAGGCCAGCTGAAGGGCGCTCCCCGCGCCCGATCGATTCATGTCTCCGCCCAGTCCGTTCAGGAGGCATAAGCCATTCCCAGAGTTTGGGAGGACAAATCAGATGTCTGGCCATGGCATTATGGAGGAAATGCTCATCTACTTGCGTCGGATAGCCGAGGCTCTCGAGCGGATCGAGGCGCATCTCCAGCCGGTCTCCTCTTCGTCGCTGGCAGAAGTATCCAGCGCTATTGATGAGCTCAGCACCGTTCGGGTGACCGAGGGGGAGCAAGAACAAACAGGCGAGGCGCATCTCCAGCCGGTCTCCTCTCCATCACTGGCGGAAGTATCCAGCGCTATTGATGAGCTCAGCACCGTTCGGGTGACCGAGGGCGAGCAAGAACAAACAGAGACGCCGCAGGCCACTACGGCTTCCAACAAGCTGATTCAGTGGCTGGAAGATCGAAAGATAAAAGTGCGCAGCTACCGGGTCCTTCCCTCCCAGGATGAACCCCTGGATTGGTTTGCCAGGTTCCTGGGAGAGCGTTTTGATAATCTTCATCCTTTCTATGACAAATGGAAGAAGGCTATCAATCAACAATGGGGATGGTTCAAAATTTCCATGAAGGATTTCCCTCCAAATCAGATCAGCGATATCGTTCAATTCGCTTATCGACTTTATCAATATGCCATGTTGGAGAATTTAAACTATGCGAGGAGCTCGCGTACGCTTTCAGCCAAGGCGGTGATGATTCCCGATGTTATCAACTTTGTAACTGGGGGATGGCTGGAAAGATATATTAGCAGGCTGGTTAAGAGTACAATTGAACGTCTTGGTTTTGATTTGAACGAAATAGCTATTATAAGTAACATTCAAATTGTTCTTCCTAACCAAAGCGATGCGGAGATAGATATTCTCATCGGAAACGAGGCGACACAGATCTGGTTCGAATGCAAAACCTCAGAAGAATACCAGACCAGTGTCAAGAGTTGGAAAGGGCTATCACGTTATCTGCGAATTCCCAAAGAACGAGCCGGAGTAGTTTTGCTGATTCCTCCGGAATCTCCTCAAGTCAGCGAATGGCTCGAATCCCAAATTGGGATGACAGTATTACGACTGAACGAAGTCAGCGCGTTCTTGGAGCGTGCCTTTCAGAGCACCCAGGGATAGGTGCCAACGCCTGGGCTACGAGACCGGCTTCAGCGAACACACCGCCAGCGGTTTCAGTATGGTGGCATTGTCTGTAAGCAATCATCAGACAAATATGAGTGTCATGCCTGGAATATGACCCTATTCTCTAACGAGAAGCCAGCGCACTGTGGAGGCATCAAGGCATGAGTGATTATATTTTGATGGCAGGTGACGTCGACGCCATCCGGGATTATGTATTCGAGACTTCCTCCCTGCCACAAATCCGGGGAGGAAGCGAATTGCTTCAGGAATGCGAAGAAGAAATTCGCGAGAAATACGGCGATCATGTTCTTTACTGTGGCGGTGGCAGCTTCCTGCTTCAGGTGACAAAGGATCAGGCCGAGCGGATCCGTTCAGATATTGAAGGGCTCTATCTCAAGAAAACGCTTGCTGCCACTATAACGATCGTTTATGAGCAAAGCCTGCCTCCAAGCGGGGAGCCCCATGCACAGGGTCTATGGGCCCAGCGAATTCGCAACGCAGCAGGCAATATACCCCTTGACGGAAACTTCTCCCAGCGCATGCTCTTTGTGAACGCACGCATCCGGGAGGTCAAACGGCAGAAGACAATGATCCCCTTCTATGAAGCACTCCCCTTCGGCAAGCGCTGCGAGCGCTGCGGCAAACGAATGGCCAGTGGACGTGAGGATATCCCGGACGGGAAAGCGCTCTGTCTCGTTTGCGAGAAGCGGGATCAGAGAGGCCGCCGGAAGGGTAGGGACATTCGCGGGAAATTCAACCGGGAATTTTGGGACGAACACGGTAAGAATTGGACAAGTGAACAGCCTGAGGATCTGGATCATCTGGTAGCCAGCGCCCGCCGGGGGTATCTTGCGTTCATCTATGCAGACGGGAATGATATCGGCGGCCTGCTTCAGAAGGCCCGCGATCCGGAGCATTACCGTAGCATCTCCAGGGCACTGGAAGAAGGAACCCGCCAAGCCCTGTTCGATGCTCTGGAAGCTGTATGCGGTCCGGCGCTGGATCGCGAGTCGTTCTGGCCCTTCGATATTGTGAACATCGGTGGGGACGATGTGACGGTGCTTGCACAGGCCGGTTACGCCTGGGATCTGGCAGTGGAGTTCCTGGAACGCTTCGAACAAGAGGTCAGCAGCCGACTCCCGGGGGGATTGGGCTGGAAGCCCACCGCCTCGTGCGGCATCCTCATCGCGGATGTGAAATACCCTATTCGCTATATGGAACGCCTGGCCGTCAGCCTGGTGAAAAAGGCAAAGAAGCGGGCTAAGGAAAATCCCGGCGATCCGAAGAGCGTGGTCGATTTCCTCTGGCTGCCTTCACCGGTAGCCAGCGATAGGATCGACCCATTGCTGGACAGCTATCGCCCCATAGAAGGGATCGAACTGAGCGCTCGCCCCTATACTCTGGACGAAGCTCGTCTCCTCCGAGAATTGATCCTCCAAATCGCAAGGTGGCCTCGCACTACCCGCCATCGCTGGGCAGAGGCACTGGAGAAGGGCCCCCTCCAGTCCCTCTCCTTCATACAGTATGACCTTGCACGGGAGCGAAGCGGCGTGGGGAAGATCGAGACGCTGGATCGATTGGCGGCCATGCTCGCCGGGCGCGGAGGGAAAAGCATCCCGGGCCTCCCGATCTGGCACCGGATCTCCAAAGATCAGGGACACATCTGGCAGACGCCGCTTCTGGATCTCCTGGAGCTGGCCGAGTTACACGCCATGCGGCCGGATGTGGAGGAGGAGGAAGAACGGACATGAGCAAATTGACGATCACCATGAGGATCACCCTGGACACCGCCGTCCATACCACCGGCAACCTTCGCCGCCCAGGGGTGGATAAGGCGATGGCCCGAGCCCCCAACGGGACCCTGGCCCTTCCGGCCACCACCCTGAAAGGCTTTCTGCGAGAGAAAGCAGAGATCCTGCTCCGGGCATGGGGACATCGGGTATGCGTTGGACCCGAGCCGAAACGGCTATGCAAGGGTCCGGAGCTCTGCCTGGTCTGTCGTGTGTTCGGGAGTCCCCGGCGGCCCTCGCCTCTTCATTTCAGCGATGGTCATCTCATCACTGAGGAAACAAATCCTTCGGTGCGAGCAGGGGTGGCCATCAGTCGCCACCGTCGGGCAGCTTTTCCACAAAGGTTATTCTTTGTAGAAACCACCACATTATCTTCCACGCAGTGGCATGCCCGTTGTGAGGGTTATTTCCCCAGCCCGAACGCTGCCGAGGAGGCCGCTGCGCTGATCGCTCTGGCGGCTCGCTGGGGGATTGCCATCGGGGGCGGAAGGACGCGAGGGCTGGGCTGGATCCGGCAGATCGAAGTGGAAGCCCGGGTCGACGATCAGCTCATTTCAGAGGTCAGAATGAGAGCGCTATGGCAAGCCTGGCAGGAGGGGAAGCATGTGGCTGAAGATTAAGCCCGAAGAGCCGCTGCTTCTGGGCGATATCCGGGCAGATGCCCAGTTTCTGCCCAGCCTGAAGTATATCCCCGGCCGCATCCTGCGAGGGGCATGGGCGGAATGGCTGCTCCGCCAGAACGTGCCTTCCGATGCTATCCTCCATCAGGTCGCCCAGCTGCGTATCGGGAATTTCTTCCCGGCGGCCGAAGCCGTGGGCTTGCGCTATGCGCTCCCCCTCCCCATGAGCGCGATGGAATGCAAGCGGCATGGCGGATTTGCCACTGAGCCCTTACCGAACCGCAGGGGGCATGGCATCGTCGATATCCTTCTTCCCGCGCTGGCCTATCACATGCTGGAAGCGCAGGAGGCTCGCTTCCCTGTTCCCTTCCTTATCCGCTGCTCACGTTGCAACGACCGGATGGAGCCGGCCGAGGGCTTTTACGCCGTGTATGAATTCCGGGGGGAGAAACACTATGTGATGTTCCAGCCTCGCTTCCACGCCCAGACCAAAGTCGCCATCAGCCGCCATCGCCGGGCGGCCGCGGAGGGCATGCTGTATACCCCCTCGGCGCTCAGCCCTTATACCTCGGATCCCATTCGAGGCAAATCAACCACCGTGGTCTTCACAGGCCGTGTTGTCTCCATCTCCCAGGATGGAGATGAGGCCATAACCCGCTTCCGGGAGGCGGTGTCCCACATGCCCATTGGGGCCATGCACACGCGCGGCTACGGGCGCGTTTCGGTGGAGGAAGCCATGGTGAGCATACCTGCGCTGGATGAACGTCTTTCTGCGTTCAACGAGACGTTCAAGCAGCTATGGTCCGACATCCGCTCTCTGGCCTTGAACCCGGAAGCGCTGCCCCAGGAGCCAAAGGGAATTTATTTTTCCGTTGATCTCCTGTCCCCCGGGATCTTCCGGGATCCGGACGGAATTCCCACCCTGAGACCAGCGCTGATCCTTGGGGGCCAGAGGCTGGAGCCCATCTTCTGGATGACTCGACCGGATATCGCCAGCGGATGGTCCACAGCGTGGGGCCTGCCCAAACCGACCCAACCCGCTGTCCGGATGGGCAGCGTATTCATCTATCGATGGGATGACCCGGAGGACAGCCTTCTGCCCCGGCTGGAAGCCCTGGAGCGGGAAGGGATCGGCGAGCGCCGGGACGAGGGGTTCGGCGAGTGCCTGATCTGCCATCCATTTCATCTGGAGGTGGAGGAGAAATGAGCCGGTTCACAGATGACCCGAAGCGCAACGCTCAGATCATGCTGGCGATCAGGGATAGAGAAGAAGACCTGGTAAAGATGGCGGAAGATCTGGCCCAAAACCTTGCGAATATCTTTCGTCAAGAGGAAGAGAAACCCTTAAGCGAAAAAAATCATAAGGAGCGTCAGCTTCGCAATATCCAGGAGGTAGCTGAGCAGAGCACTTCATGGGCTGAGGTAGAACTATTCATCCGTTATCAGGCCGCCCGAAAAGAGATCTACGCGACATGGGCAGACACTGCGATTCAGAAGCTTAAAGACCTGGAAACGATTGCCAGGAGCATTGTGGGCACCGCCGACGAATCGGCGATCCGCAAGGTTCATCTCGAGCTGATCCGTCGGGTGCTGGGGCACACTGTGCGCTGGCATGTATGGCACGCGAAAGGGGAGCCGAAATTGAAGCAGGCGCAACAGGGAGGTGGTCAATGAGCGGGTTCGCCGAATTCCAGAACCGCACATGGATCCACGCCACCCTGGAGATGCAAACCGCCCTGGCTGTGGGAAGCCGTCTTTCCCTGGATCCTGTCGGGACCGATATGCCGGTGATGAAGGACGCCCAGGGGAAGCCTTTTATCCCTGGCTCATCGATCAAAGGCGTGGTGCGCTTTCACGCTGAGCGTGTGTTGCGCACGGTGAATCGTCGACCCATCTTATGGGCCTGCGATCCCTTCAGCGCACCATGTGTATCTTCCAAAATCAAGGAACAATTTTGGAAGGAATGTGAAGGAGATGACGAGCGCTTCGCCCGGCGCATTTTCGAGGAAGGCTGCACGGCCTGTCGGCTTTTCGGCTCCCCATGGATGGCCGGTCGGATCGCTTTCAAAGATGCATTTTTAGCTAATGAAGAGGAGCTTCCTGTTGTTACTCAGATCCGCGATGGTGTGGGCATTGACCGGGACCTGGGGGCGGCCCACTCGGGGGTGAAATACGATTTCGAGACCGTGGTCCCCGGCGCCCGGTTCTGCATCGAGCTCGTGGCTGAAAACCTGGGGGATTGGGAACTCGGATTTCTTCTCACCGTGCTCCGGATGTGGAAAGAGGGCACGATCGCCATCGGCGGCAAGTCCACGCGCGGCCCCGGCTGGGGAACGCTAAAAGAGATCCAGATCCACCAGGTAGGCCGGGAGAACCTTCTGGACTATCTGATCTCGGGGCAAAAAGCTGAACGGAAAGAAGACGAACTGATCCGGGCTTTCCAGAGCTGGTGGGAGAAGGAGGATACCCATGCATAAGACGCGCTACAACGCGTTGCGTATCAAACTGCATTTGAGCCCAATGGGGCCTCTACTCATCAAAGCGGGCGGTATCTCAGCCAACCCCACCCTGCCCGACATGCAGTTCGTCCGCACTTTCCATCCGGAGAAAGGGGAGACGGTTTACATCCCTGGCTCTTCACTCAAAGGCGTGGTGCGCGGGTTTGTGGAGAAGGCGCTGCGGACGATAGACAACAAACAAAGCTGGCAATGGGCTTGCCCTACCTTTCCAGATGATTCGGAAAGCTGCGCGAAACGTCTGGAAAAAGAAGAAAGCAGCTCCCACATTTATGGGCGCTCCTGCGGCACCTGCCGAACCTTCGGCCACACCCGCTTGAAGGGGCGCGCTGCTTTCACGGACCTTCTGCCGGTGAACGATATCAAGACCGAAATCCGCTATGGCGTGGCCATCTCGCGCCTGAGCCATGCGGTGGGGGCTGGCCCCTTTGAGATGGAAATCGCCGTGGCGGGCACCTTTGAAGGCCACCTCGTTCTGGAGAACTTCGAGCTCTGGCAACTGGGCCTGCTCGCCATGGCTCTGGAAGCAATGAACCAGGGCCTGCTGAAGGTGGGCTTCGGCAAGAATCGTGGCTTTGGCACGGTGAAAGTGGAAATTGCGGAGGTGATCCTGGAAGAGCTGGCCTATGGCGCCCAGGATACCGTCTGGCGGGGCCTGGGAGCCTTCACCAGCGATTCAGAAATCCAGCGCTACCGGTTATTTGAGCCTCACCGGATCGAGGGAATGCCAGCATCGGAGCGCTCAGAGGTCGTGGGCCTCTACCTCCGCCGGGTATATGGCCCGGAGGCCTGGCATCAGGCAGCCCACCACCTAATGGAACGGACCCTGCTCTCCTCGTAGGAGATGGCCATGAAAGGCTACGTCTACGCCCTGGAAGATCTCCCGGAGGATCTGCAATCCATACGGATCCATCTCGGCGAACCTCTCGTGCACTGGGTGGCCGATGGAGCTGAGCTCCGGATCAGGATCGGGATCCCAGCGGATCGGAAGGATCGGGGCGCTGTGTTCGGCCCTCGCGGTGAGCTGCGCTGGTGGCCGGAAGGCCATCAGCGACGAGCCCTGCTGCTCACCGACCAGCCCGCTGAGAACCTCCGCCCTGTGGGCGGAGACTGGACGATCGAGCCCGAAGAGGTGGAACTACAAAACCTGGAAGAACCCCGTGTGAAGCCGAACTTCGAAGTCTATCCTCATGGTTCAAAGAAAGGACACCTGAAAGTGCACATTTACTACCGCAATGGGGTTCCGGTTTTCATCAGCCCACGCCAGCTCAAATAATGAGGGAGGATCTTTATGCCGGGTCACGCGCAAGCAGAACCTAAGCCTTTTTTCTGGATCTCTCTGAAGGGTCGGCCTCAACGGACAGCCCCGCCCGGCCATGACCGGTTCCGTGGCCTGAGCGGCTGGATGGAACTGGAGATTGAGGTGGTTTCCGACTATCTCTATGTGGGCAGCGGGCAACTGGAGCTGCACTCGATTCAGGGAGGGGAACAGGCCTGTTACGCCTTCGCCCGCCGGAACCAGGGCCTGATCATCCCCGGGACGAGCCTGAAGGGCGCCATTCGAAGCATAGTGGAGGCGATTTCGAACTCATGCGTGCGGATTGCGGGGCGCAGCGAACGAATTCGCAGCGACGCTCATAAGGGATGCGAATACAAGGAGAGGGATAGGGAAACCCTCTGCCCGGCCTGCCGCCTCTTCGGCACCACAGGATACAGGGGACGCGTGCATTTCACCGATGCGGTGCCCGTTGGAGAGGTGAAGACGGAGATCATCAAAATCGCCGATCTCTGGCCGCCTCGCCAGATCCGAGGCCGCAAGTTCTATCAGAACAAGAGGTTCCAGAGGCTGGACCTGAAGCCCGCGAAGAACCACCGCTTCCTTGAAGCGGTGCCGAAGGGCGCTCGCCTTCAAACCACTCTCTTCTTCGAAAACCTCGAGGAGGAGGAGCTGGGGCTTCTTCTGCGCGCACTGGGCCTGGATCAGCATCCCGAGGATCCCCAACGGGTGATCTTCGCGTTTCCGGTGAAGGTGGGAGGAGCCAAGCCGCGCTGCCTGGGCGGTGTGCGATTCACACCGAAGCGCATCCGACTGCTGGAGGGAGGCCCGGCCCTCTTTTCCGCACTGCTGGCCGGTGAGAGCTCCAGCGCGGCGAAGCCGCTTCTGGTGCGATTCCTGGCCCACAGGGAGCTTCTGGATCCGGAAGCCTGGGAGCGCTTCCGTCAGGAGGCCCGGCCGAAGAACGAATTTTGTCCAATGGAGGTGTATTGATGGACCGGGAGGAGCAGATCGCCCTGGCCCAGCGCATCGCTCAGGCCCTGCCTGAAGTTACCCGCAACGAGTGGATGCGCTGGCTGCAGGTAGTGGAAAGCCATGGCCTGGAGAAGGCGATCCGGCACGCTGAGCATCTGGCCCAGGATGTCACGATGCGACCCGCCATCCAGCGGGCCAACCGTCTGATCGCCCAGGCTGTCCGATCTCACCTGAACACGCTGCAGCGTCTGCCTCCCGAAGAGCGAAAGGCCGTCCTGGGCTATGTCTCCTGGTGGCTTCGGATCATGACCTTGCGCGGATCTCAGAGCGAAATGTGGTAAGCCAAGATGGCTCGAAAACTCCTCATTGCGACCCTGGGCACATCACCTGCCGTAATCACTGAGGCTGTGGATCTCCTGGACGAGCAGGGAGATCGTCCGGATGGCGTCCTCTTGCTCCATACGGAAGATCCAGATGTGAAGGAAAGCTGTGAGCTGCTTCAAGCTCATTTACCCCGGCATTGTGGCATCCAGTGGGTCACGCCGATCCCGATAGGATCCTACGGAGACATCGATTCCACCGCAGCTGCTGTGGAGTTCATGGAACTGGCCTGCGCACAGCTGCGGGCCTATCGGGACGAATACCGAGTTTTCGTGAACATCGCCGGAGGTCGAAAGACCATGTCGGCCCTCCTCGCCCTGGCTGTGCAGTTCTACGGCGCCGCGAGGTTGTTCCATATCTGGGTCCCACCGTGGCTGGAGAGCGAAGGGGAAATCACCGCCCTCAGGGATCTGACGGAGGAGGAGATTACCAGGCGCCTTCACCCTTCCCTGAAGGGATCTCCGAGCGACCGACCCCAGCTCGTAGATCTTCCGTTCATTGCCCTTTTTCCGATGCTGCCTGATATCCACCGAGCGCTTCGTGGGGAAAGCCCCGCGCCCTGGGAAATCCGACAAGCTCTGATCCATGCGGGGTTGCTGAACCCCCACGGGACGCCCACATCCATGGGTCAGCAGGTTGCAACCATCCTGGACAATGTCGAGACACTCCCCCCCGTCTGCCAGGTGGAGCCTCAAATTCATATTCCTCGCCACCACTATCAGGACCGTCTCCGTCGCTTTGCCCGGGATTTGATCGCTTACGCCCCCTTCATCGTGGAGATTCATGGAGAAGAGTGGCGCAAGGGGGAACCGGGCGTTCGGGCTCAGCCGCCGAATGAGCTGATCGCAGAGGTCCGATTGCACACCGATATCCTGTTCCGCCTACGGCTTGTCACCACCGCCACCACCCCGGGCCAGCTGGAGGCGGCCCGCCGGTATGTGGAACGCTATATCCGCCGCCGGGAGGGATAGGCGATGGGGGTTTACCATTTGATGGGCCTGGGACGTTCCCCGGGCACGGTGATCGGGCCCATCACCTACCTGGCCCACCGGTATCCGCGGTGGAGCCCGGAGGATCAGGCGTTCTTCGCCCGATCCGGGGAGGCCCGCCACCAGGCCGCTGGGCGGAAGGTGGGCGACATCCAGGCCCTGGTCCTCTTCACAACGCGCGAGATCCTGGACGGCACCCTTCGTTCCTTCGATTATGTGGATAACCCGCCCGGTCGCGTCTCGACAGGCCCGTCCCAGCGGGGCGGCCCGATGAAAGCGGTGCTGCGCGCGCTCCTCCGTCAGGAGTGGCCGGCGATCAGGCGAAGTTCTCATCTTCGATCGTGTCGCAAGATGATAGGACCCAAGTCCCTGGAAGTCCAGCAATGGCAGACGGGGAAACGCGCAGCTGCTGAAGTTCCCACAGCAGAGGCATTTAGCACGTATCCATCTAAGGACGACCGCCCACAACGCATAGGGGGAAGGGATGAAGGGCCGTAAAGCGGTAGCGCAGGCTTCTCCCAGGAAAATCCACCTTTCCCTCAACCGCCCTACGGGCAACTTCTGGGTGGACACAGGGCTGGTGATCCTGCTGGAGCAGTTTGGGGAGGGAGAACACCCCGTGGATGAGGTTCTCCGCTGGGTTCAGAGCCGGCTCCTTCAACCCAGCGGCAACAAGGGAGAATACTACGACCAAGCAACAGGGAAAATCCGGGAATACGACAAGGTAAACTGGGTCTACCCGACAAATCTCTTCATCAAGGTCTCCGGGCAGGCGCCGAAAGTCAAAATTGATGGCAAGGAGTACTTCCTGCATCCACCCCGGTTCGAGCTGAGCCTGAAGCTCAGCAAAAAACCCGACACTTGCGACCTCTGTGGGGATGCGGCGCCACTGACGGATGCAACCATGTGGATGTATCCCTTCGTCGTGGACCCACAGAAGTTTGGCACCTTCTACCCTGGCACGAAGCGGGGTCTCAAGCTCTGCGCCCGTTGCGCCCTGGCAGGGCTGGCCGGCTACCTGGGCTGGCTGTGGAAGGCACAAAAGAAGGCGCTTCACTTTTTCATCTTTCACTCCAACTTGAGGGAAATGATGCAACTGCACAGGGAAGTGCTGGAGCCTCTCCGCCTGCAGGGCGGGCGAGGTGGAACAGCGCCCGTAGCCTTCGCCGGCCCTTATCTCCACGAAACCGCCTGGGGCCTTCTGCTGGCCCTCTTCTCTCATGTGCGGCGATCTGATCAGCTCTCCGACGAAGCGCGACGGTTTCTAGCCGCGCTCCTGGGGGCCACTGGGGATGACATCCCTCTCGCCCCTATCACGCTCTACGCTGTGACTGGCACGCCAGGGCAGGCCTTCAACATGAAAGCCATTCGCGAGTTCTCCAGGCTGCACCAGCTCTACCGCCTCTATGAAGGCTGGATCGAACAGCTGCGGGCGAGCGGCATAGAGCCCATCAGGCCCCATCAGCGCCTAGTGGACATCTTTCGACAGTTCGAGGCCCAATATGGTCAGGTGCTGGAGAGCATCTGGAGGGATCAAATCTGTTGGGCTGTTATGGAGTTTAACGATCCCTCCCCGTTTATCGAGCAGTTCCTCTATGAGGCCCGCGCCCGGGAGCAGAACCCTCGACCACTGGTGCGGGGAACGATAGAGGTCCTGAACTATTATCTGAGGGAGGTGTTGAGCATGGACGAACAGTTCCAGCGCACACTGGCTGGATTCGGCCATTCCCTGGGATCGGCCGCTCAGGGGCATAACGAAATGGGGCTGCTGTATGCCCTACGCAACGCCAAGAACCCAGAGGACTTCTATCGGGTTCTCAATGACATCCAGTTCCGGCTTCAACTCACAATCCCGGAAGCCCTCCTGCGCATCGAGCGCGGCGAGCGTATCGCTGGCGTCCCATGGATTCGAGTGAAGACGCTGCTTTCCATCTATGCGATGAACGCTTTCCTCCGCAAGAGCACTCCACAACAGCCACAAACCCAAAGCGAGGAGGTCCAACCATGAGCAAGGCCATCGTCATCGGCTATCTGGCCAAAGTCTCAGCAGCGAATGTAAATGCCTCGCATACCGAGGGCAATGTGGTCGTCGCCAAGAAAGTGACCATGCCCGACGGAAGCGCAATCCCTTACATCTCTGGACAGGCGCTCCGGCGGATGCTGCGGGATCGGCTCGAAGAGCTCGGATACACGCTTTCGGAGCCGTTTGCAAAGGTAGACGGGCAGGAGGTCACCCCGCCTGTACGACCCTGGGAGTTCATTGATGAGGACCTGTTCGGCTATCTCGATCCGTCCGGCGGACGACGGCGCACTTCCCCTGTGCGTGTCTCGGCCGCTGTAGGGCTTTTCCCATTCCAGGGCGACCGGGACCTCGGCACCCGTTCGTTTGAACGCTTCGGGCAGAACATGGCCGCCGGTGGAAATATGTTCGAGACCGAGCTCTACACTAACCTCTTCAAGGGCACCCTCCTCATCGAGCTGGATCGGGTGGGCGTGTTCCGACCCCTGGAGATCGGGGAGAGCGCCGAACGCATCCTCCCCGCCGATGAGCGCCGCCGGCGACTTCGGGCCTTCCTCGAAGCTCTCAACCTCCTCTGGGGAGGCGGGCGCACGGCGCGGATGCTGGCTGATCTTTCCCCTAGGTTCCTCGCCTATGCACGGCTCCGGGCCAAGCATCCGATCTTCCTGGAGGCTATGGTTGTGCACTATGAGGATGGCCAATACGTCCTGGACATGATCCCGCTGGTGAACGCGCTGGAGAGGTTTGCATCCTATCGAGAGCACGCGATCTTTGGCGTGGAGCCTCGGATCTTTGGTAACGAGGAGGAAATCCGACAGGCCCTCCAGCCCTATGGGGAGGTCCTTCCCGTTCACCAGGCCCTGCAGAAAGCCCAGGAGGATGTGAGTCAGCTATGGAACGAATCCTCATCGTGATCGTCCAGGCCCCCGTGGCCTCCTTCCGGCGCCCGCTGGACCACAACTATCAGCGAACGCTTCCCATGCCGCCGCCGACGACACTGCTGGGCATCGCCGGGGCGGCGCTGGGGCTTTCCGATCGGGAGCTGTGGGCGCAGGATAGCCCGCTGCGAGATCTCCGGGTTTCAGTCTGGATGGACGAAGAGCCCGGTCGCGCCCGCGATATGTGGACCGTGCTCAAAATTAAGGGAGGCAGGATCGCCGAACGCTCGCCTTATTTCCGTGAGCTGCTTTTTTTCGTGCGTTACACCCTCCTCTACGGAGGGGCCAATGACTTCCTGGGCTGCCTGGAGCAGGCCTTCCGGGATCCTGTTTATCCCCTCTCCCTCGGGCGCGAGGATGAGCTGATGATTATCGAGAACATCTTACGTGGCGAGGCCGCACCCGGGGAGCCGCGCTTCTGGGGCACTCCTCTTCCAGTGGACCTGCGACAGATCCCCGGGGCCCGGCCCATCCTCACTCCCGGCGCCTCCCTTGAGCCGCCTGTAGTCGAAACGCTCCCTCTGCACTTCAGGATAGATGAGAAAGGGATCCGACATCCAGAATCCCAGATCCCTATCACCTTTCTTCCTCCAGGTCTGGAGCTCGAGGTCCCCAATATACCGGCCCTTCAATGGGAGGGGAGGAATTTCACATGGCTGAACTTCTCGCCAAGCCGGATGTACCACTCCTCCTCCACTTAGAGGAGGTGCTCCGTCTTGGAGGGGAAATCGCGGATCACATGCAGCTTCCCCCCTCCCTTCGGACCAGGGCCCTTCTGGCATGCGCGTTTCATGACGTCGGGAAAGCCACCCGGGGCTTCCAGGAATATATGCACGCCCTTCGCGCACTCCAGGAAGCCGAACAACATGGGGCACCTGCTCCGGAACAGGAGCGCCTGCGGCGGGACGCCCGTCGAAAGAAATTTAGGGCCTATCCTCACGCCCTGGCCTCTATGCCCTTTGTGTTTGTAGTGGAGCGCATGCTCCACCCAGGCCATAAGGGGAGTTTCCTTCCCCTCGAGGCCACCGCTGCGGTGCTCTCCCATCACTCCCCCCTGGGGCCAGAGCTCTATAAGAGTTATGAGGGCCGTCCGGATTACCTGTGGGATGCGCTTTCCGATCTCCTCCGCGCCCTCTGGGAGCTCCTGCAGCATAACGGTGTGGAGGGGATTCCGCCCCTGGAGGCCCTCGAACCCCAGATCCGGATCCTTGCCGACCAGCCGCCGACTGCTGTACTGGAGCAACCCCTTTCCTTCGGGGATGAAGCCCACACACTACGGGGAATCCTCCAGCGCCTGCCCCCAGAGGATTTCGCCCGCGTGAAGACCGTGCTCCATCTGGCCGACTGGCTGGCCTCTGCGAAATCCCCACGCACCTCGACATTGTTCCTGAGCGTGGGGAGGTTCGCCGTTGAGCGCGCCATGGAAGCCCGTGGGCATTCGCTCCGAGATTTCCAGCAGCGGGCACGATTGGCCGCCGATCATGATATCCTGGTGCTTCGAGCTCCGACCGGCACAGGCAAGACGGAGGCCCTGTTGCTATGGGCCGGCCAAGCCGAACGGATCATCTACCTCCTGCCCACCCAGGCAACAACCAACGCAATGTGGCGGCGCTTGCGCGATATCTATGGCGATGACGCAGTAGGCCTCGCCCATGGACGGGCCAGCTATATGCTCCGCCACGAGTCCGAGGAGGACTCCCTGGATCTCCGGCTCTTTGGATCCGTCTTCGCCAAGCCGGTGACAGTAGCCACGCTGGATCAATATCTGCTGGCACACCTTCACGGACGGCACTGGGAAGAGCGGCGAAGCTTGGCACGGAGCGCTACGCTGATCCTGGACGAGATCCATGCCTATGAGCCTTACACCCTGGGACTGCTCTTGGAGGCCCTGAGCCGGGAGCCTCCCGCCCGCCTGGCCCTGGCCAGCGCGACCCTTCCGGAACTCCTCCTTCAGCTCTTTCCTCCAGGAAAGCGCGTGGATGCCGAACCGGATCTCTGGGAGCGGCACCGCCATCATATCGAGCTCTGTGATGGAAGGCTGACCGAAGATGGGCTCAGGGTTGCCCTGGATCTGGCGCGGGAGGGAAAGAAAGTTCTCATCGTCGCCAATACGGTGCGGGATGCTCAGTATCTCTACTGTAGGCTTCGGGAGGAATACCAGTGGCCTCAACGGGCCCTCCTCCATTCCCGTTTCATTTTCGCCGATCGCACGCGGAAAGAGGAGGAGGTGCAACATCCAAAGCCCGGGACGATCTTCATTGCCACCCAGGTTGTGGAGGTGAGCCTCGACATTTCCTACGACGCGATGATCACTGAGATCGCGCCAGTGGATGCTCTCGTGCAACGAATGGGACGGGTGAACCGCCAGGGAGTCCATCCCCCCGCCCCAGTCTGGATCTATCGGGACTGGTCAGAGGGCGCCCAGCGGATCTACGGACGGGAGATCCTCCTCTGGAGCCGGGAGATCTTAGAAGCGCTTCCTTCGATCCCCAGCGATGGGGATCTTGCCCATGCCGCCCATCAGCTCTACGAGCGGGTCATGAACACCCCGGAATGGCAGAAGGAGCTCCACGATGGCCGGGCTACTCTACAGGAGATCCAGGAGGTTCTGGGATGCTATACAATCGACCTTTCGGATGACGAGATGAAAGCCCGCTTCACTGCACGCCGGGGGACGATCTCCATCGAGGTGCTCCCGGAGGACTTTGTTTCTAAAGCAAATAAGTTGCGGGAGCATGGCGAAACGTGGAGGCTTCCGGAGCTGCTGGTCCCGGTGCCCATTTACTGGCTGAAGGAACACCCCGCTTTCTTCACCCCCTTGAGGGACCTCGGATGCCTCCAGGTGATGCTCCCCTACAGCCCTGAGGAAGGACTCCAGGAACCGGATCCGCAGACCGCCAGGCCGTCGGGAGTCCTTGTGGGCTGAGAGCGTCGCTTTCGCCTCCTCCTCACAACCACCCGGTCTCCCGGTGGGGACGAGATGCCCACCTCCCGCATCTTCGCCGGGCTCAGACCGCGGAAAGTCCGGCGGGGCGGCCAAGAAAGCCGCCCCGCCGCGCTTCGCTCACCGTATGCCCCAGACCTCTACGATCCCCTCCGCGCCGCCCACGATCACCCACCGCCCATCGGGAGACAGTGCCATCCAGAGCAGCGAGAAGGGAAGCGGTTGCTCCCAGACCTTCTGTTTCCCATCCAGATCGAAGGCCTGTAACCTCCCGCCGCGCCGGAACCACCACGTCACCCGTTTTTCCCCCCGCTGAACCCGAACTTCCTGGGCCCCCGCCAGAACCCATGACCCCTGCCCGACCCGCTGAAGGTCCCACACCATGACCCCTTCCTCGTCCTGCAGGGTGCGCAGCGGAGCCGTCTGGCCCTCGACCCAGAAAGCCGCGAGCCCATCGTGCAGGTCGTTCACCACCCCGCTCCGGCGATCGGGCCACCAGGAAACCGATGCGTCCATATAGGCGGCCCGGAGACGCGCGTAAGCCACCCGCTGCCCATCCGGGATCGAGAAGATGGACGCCTGCACAATCGAAGAGGGATAGCTCAGATACACGATGAGATGGTCGGAGAACCACTCCAGCTTATAGATGTTCCCGAAGTCATAACGATCGTGCAGGGTGCTCCGGATGTTGCCTTCGTGGTCGATCACCCAGATCCGGTTATATTCGCCGAAGCGGGTGTCCTGCCCCAGGCTCGGGGCGACGGCGATCCATCGGGAGGACACGGCGCCGATCAGCTCCAGATCCCGGGGGGTCGGAAGGGTGCGCTGCCAGACGGGGGAGCGCCCCTCGACCGGCCAGAGCGCCACGGTGTTCCCCCGCAGGCCGATCAGGCCCCGACCCTGCCCATCCGGGCCGAGCCACGCGACATCCGGCAGCTCCAGCCGCTGGATGGATTCCCCGGTTTCCAGCCTCAGAAACTCCACGCTCTGATCCTCGAGCGCTGCGGCAACCCATCGCCCCTTCGGATCCATCCAGACAGATCGAACGGGGGATTTGAGGATCTGATGCCATCGGAGGCGCCCGGTGGCGAGATCCAGCAATGCCACCCCGGGATCCCGGCCCGCGCGCGGCCCGGAGCTCAGCACCAGGGCGCGCTGCTCCCAGAGGGGGATCCCAAAAGCCGTCCGGGGATGCTCGCGCCGCTGAAGGAGCTGACCGTCCGATAGCGAGCGGGCCTCCACCCGATTGAAGCCAATGAGATACACCCGGCCGCCCTCCTCGTCGAGACGAACCGCCGAGAAAGGCCGGTCCAGCAGGATGTTCACCACGGATTCCAGGCTCTCCCAGCGCAGGATCTGGAGACGCGTTCCCCCACCCTCTTCCGACAGGATGGCCAGCAGCGACGCGCTGCCGTCCACCGACCGGACGTTCGACCGGCTGAGCTGCTGGCGCACTTCGGCGCGCTTCTGGCCGTGATCGAGGCGGAAGACGATCACTGCGTTCTTCCCGGCCACGGCCGCATCCTGAGCGTTCGGGTGCAGGGCGACAGCCCGCGGGCTGGTGAAGGGGACTGTGAAGCTCAGCACCGGGGTCCCGGATGGGACCTCATACAGGCCGCCGACACCCCGATTGTCCACCGCCAGGGCCCACCGGCCATCCGGACTGAACTGCCCGGCGTAGTTTTTCTGGGGGAGCTCCCCGACCGGCGGCGAGATCGAGCCATCCGCCTCCCAGATCCTCAACCCGTCCGCCAGCACGGCCACGCGCTGCCCCTGAGGATCCAGGAAGGCCAGCGCCTCGATGGACCCCGATATCCTCCCCTCGCCGCGGATTTCCCCATGGACCAGATCCATCCGCCACAGGACGCCGTCGTTGGTTCCCACCACCGCCATCCGATGATCCCCGCTGACCGCAAGGGCGTTCGGGAATTCGGTGTGTGGGGGAAGCGGAAAGGACGAACGGATCTCCAGATCCGATGGGGACATGATCATGACGTCCGCCCCCACACCGATCAGCGTTTCCGAAGCCGGCCGGAGGTCCATCCACATCGGCCACCGGGCCCGCCAGATCGGCTGCAGACGGGAGAGATTGTCCGGGGAGACGGGCTCCCCGCCGGCCGGGACGGGATCCCCGAGGCCGGGGATCGAGGGGGTAGGCGTGGGGGATGGCACCGCTGCGGTCGGCATCACCGTCGGAGAAGCGGGAGCAGCCGTCGCAGGCCCCGGCGCCGAGCGCGGGCGGCATGCGACGCTCAGAAACAGGAGCGATAGGATACCGAGGATCCGGAACCCTCTCATCACGCACCTCCTGAAATGGGGAAGTTGTAATTTGAGCTGGAGCGGCCGTCGGACCGGCCGGATGGAACAGCACCTCCGGGCAGGCAGGACGGAAAAACCTCCCTTAAGATGATAGCCACTCTCCCCTCCCCTTCCCCTGGCGCTCGGGCCATCGGACGTCTGACGGCCGCGCGGGCTTTCGATTCACCCGAAACCCATAGCGCACATCCCCATCCATGGCCTCCGGTTCCCCCCCGATTTCCTCCGCCGATCCACCGGAGGGGAAGGTCAGGGCTACCCCGGATCCCATTGGGGTGGAAACCGGAGGCGCGCTCCGCCTCGGGGAGTTATCCTGGAGTGGAGAGGGGACCTGCGATCACCCCGAGGCCATCGATAGGGGGAGAGGCGTGGATTCGGAGCGGGAAGAGGACCTGTGGGATCTGCTCCGCCAGGCGGTGCGCCTGAGCGAGGATGATTTCGAGCGCCTGAAGGTCGGCGGGCTCAAGATGAATTATCTGCGGGTCTGCCCGCGCAAGCTCTGGCTCTTCGCCCATCAGGTGCGCCTGGAGGCCGACGCGGAAGCCGTGGCCATGGGGCGGCTCACCCACGAGCGGGCCTACCGCGATCGGCCCCGCCGGAGCATGATCCTGGAGAACCTCATCGCCATCGATGTCCTGGAGGACGAGGGGACCATCCTCGAGATCAAACACGCGCCGACGTTCGTCGAAGCGGCCCGCCTCCAGCTGCGCTATTATCTCTACTTCCTGGCCCGCCGGGGGGTTCACCTCCGGGGGGAGCTGCGGTTCCCCCGCCAGCGTCGGCGGGAGACCGTGACCCTGGATGCAGCGGCGGTGGCCGAGGTAGAGGCGGCGCTGAGGGAGATCGCCCGCATCGAAGCCCTCCCCACCCCACCCGTTGTCCCCTGGATGCCCGCCTGCCGCCGGTGCGCCTACGCGCCGCTGTGCTGGGGATAGATCGCCCGCCCGCGGAGGAGGTTTCAGGATCCCATGGGACGCACCTATTATCTGTTCCGCAACGGGCGCCTGCGGCGGCGCCAGAACACACTGTATCTCGAATGGGAGGCCGACGGCCAGACCCAGCGCCAGGCCATCCCGGTGGAGGATGTGGAGGCCCTCTTCGCGATGGGGGAGCTGGACCTCAACACCCGGCTCCTGAGCTTCCTGGGCCGCCACGGGATCGGCCTGCACGTGTTCAATTACTATGGGTTTTACGTAGGCTCCTTCTACCCCCGGGAAACCCGGGCCTCCGGCCAAGTGGTGGTCCACCAGGCCCTGCACTATGCGGACCCCGCCCGACGGCTGGCCCTGGCCCGGCGCTTCGTGGAGGGGGCCCTTTTCCACATGCGCCGCAACCTGCTCTACTACCGGCGCCAGGGTCTTCCCATGGACGAGCCTTTAACGGCGGTGGAGGGAGCGATGGGGGAGATCGAGGGCTGTCCGGATGTGGCGGCCCTGATGGGTGTGGAGGGCCGGGCGCGGGATGCGTATTACGGGGCCTTCCCGGCCATCCTCGCGCTGGAGGGGTTCCGCCGGAGCCGGCGGCCGCCGGAGAACCCGATCAACGCCCTGCTCTCCTTCGGGAACGGCCTGCTCTATGCCGCCGTCCTCTCCGAGCTCTACCACACCCCCCTCCATCCGGCCGTGAGCTTCCTCCACGAGCCCTCGGCGGGCCGCTTTTCCCTGGCCCTGGATCTGGCGGAGGTTTTCAAGCCGCTGGTGGTGGACCGGATGGTGTTCGCGCTGATGAACCGCGGGGTCGTGGGCGAAGAGGATTTCCTGGAGGAGGTGGGCTTCTGTTATCTCAACGAAGGGGGGCGGAAGAAAGTGGTGATGGAATTTGAGGAACGGATGCGGGAGACGGTGCAGCATCCCCGCCTGAAGCGTCCGGTGAGCTATCGGACCCTGATCCGGCTGGAGGCTTACAAGCTGGTGCGGCATCTGCTGGGGATGGAGCCTTACGAGCCCCTGAAGGCGTGGTGGTGAGGCCGTGTATGTGATCATCGTTTATGATGTAGAAGTCGAACGCGTCGCCCGGGTGTGCCAGTATCTGCGCCGCCATCTCCACTGGGTGCAGAACTCCGCCTTTGAGGGGGAGATCACCCCTGCCCGTTTAGAGCGGGTGAAGGCGGAGCTGCGGGACCTGATCGACGAGAAGAAAGACACCGTGTATTTCTACATCCTCCCGGACCCCGGGGCCATGCGCCGGGAGGTCCTGGGGCGGGAGAAGGGATCGGTGGCCACGATTCTGTAGGACGGATTTTCATAACTGGATTCTGAACAAAGGTAGGGCCGCATCGCATCATGAAAGCCTCCTGACTCCAGGCCAGCTGATCCCTTATTCCCATGATCCTGACCCTGCCGGGCTCCAGCCTCCCAGATCTCGCCTTCCCAGGAATTGCCTGAGCGCCCTGAAAAGTTCCTCGAGCTCCTCCTTCCGCTCCACCTCCGGCGGCAGGATCTTTCGTTCGTGGAGAGCGGAGACTCCGATCACATCCCGGAGGGCTTCCACGAAATCCCGCGCCGGTAGATCCCGCAGGCGCTTCCCCTGCTGCGCCAGCTCGGGATAGCGTTCCCGCAATCCGGAGATCTCCGACAGCGGCCGGTCAACCCAGGCATCGATGGCCCGCACCTCATCATCGTCGAACCCGTATCCGTTAAGAACCTGCTCGAACTCGAAATCGGAGATCACCGAAGAACGGACGAAATCCGTGCTTTTATAGCGATATAGAGCGAGCGCCCGGGGCAGCGGCAGAGAAGCCGGTCGGTTGTCCAGCAAATCGAGTGCGACAACAAATCGATGGATCCGATGATGCAGGGCCGTCAACCGATCTTCGCTCTTCTTTTCCTTTTCTTCAGTCAGCTTCAGCCATTCCCACACTCGAATCAGCTCCGTGCACGCAGCCTGATCCCATTCCTCAACCTGACGGCGCATCCGCTGAACCTCGGAAGGCTCCTCTTGATCAGGAATCCGATGGGAGATAAAGGCCTGCTCCCTCAGCGATCGGATCAGCGGTAATCCTTCCCGGATGGTCTCTCGCACCCGGATCAGAGCTTCCCCCTGGTGCTCCAGCTCCCGCTCCTCCGGGTCGCCTCGGGGAGGAAGGAACGAGCGGAGGACAACAACCAGCAGGATGCTGATGACGGAGATGGCACCTGCGATGCTGATCAGCGTCAGGAAGGGCTGAACAGCCTGAGGAGAGAAGCCAGGCCGGCGAAGAAACCGGGCCAGCGCTCCATTGTCTCCTTTAACTCGGCCCAATCCATCTGCCCGATCAGCAGGGGAAAAGCGGTCACGGCCGCCAGCGCGGCCAGCGCATAGCCCAGCACGCGCTGATTGCGCTCCTCCCGCTCCCGTTCCTCCCGTCCCTCCTCCTCCAGCAGCTCCTCAAGCGTCCGCTTCAGGTTATCCAGTGAAATGCGGATCTGCTGTGCTCGCTCTGCCGCCAGCCGGGCTTTCGTTCCGGAAAGGCGGTAGGGGAAACTTCCCTGGAGTCCATCCAGGAGACCCCGGAGCCCCTCCAGGGGACGAGGGCTGAACGCACGCCTTGCAGACAACTCCATCGATTCCACGGCGGCTTTCCACTTTCGTTCTGTTCGAAGCACCTGGTCCGTGCTCCGCATGATTTCCGCCTCCAGGCGGGCCAAGCCGGCCCGCAGATGGCGGACCATCCGGAAGGCGATCGTCCGTTTCCGGCCCAGGCGGGGGGCGAAGGCGATCTGGTCCTGAAGCATTGCAAGAAGCTCAGGGGCATCATCCAGCGATCCTCCCCAGAGCGCCAGGAATTCCTCAGGAATCGCCAGATCGGTCAGGATGTCATAGGATTTAAAGCCAGCGCTGAACTCCAGGAAAGAAAGCTTGTCAGCGGTGAGGGCCGCCTCACGCTCTACTTCCTCCCCCCAACGATCTCGCAAACCGCGACCCCAGGGGATTATCAGGTAAAGTGGGGTGACCATCTTCTCTCCTACAAGCTCGTATCGAAAAGTTAACAAATTGCTCGCCAGGAGGCCAGCGCTGATCCCCTCGCTCTGGAGGTCCTCAACGCCCATCGTCTTTCGCGCCAGGAGCTCCAGGTCCTCCGCGGCAGCTTCCAGAAGCTCTTCCGGGCGATCGGGCATCTCTACAGGCTCTGCATAGTAAAAGATCGGCGCTCCCCATTTTTGATGCTCCAGGCCCACATACGCACTTCCCAGGTCAAAATAAAAGCGTATTTCACGGAAATAGGTTTCGATCTTCTTCCAGAAAGCGTCCTCTAACATGTGGGCGGCCTCTGAAGCTGACATAGGAAGAGGTTCTGAAACTCCCTCTGGAGGCGGAGGGGCCAGTCGTTGGCTCACCGGCCAGAAATTCGAAATCCGAAGCTGAGGAGTCCAGAGCAGAGAACCGCCCGTAAAGGACCAGTCCACGCTGAAGCCGATGTAAAAATCGGCCGAACCAATATCACCAAAGACGAGCGATATGGCCTCCTGAATCGCTTCTGCCCCCATAACTTCAGCGAGGGCCGTGGAGGGTAACTTCGACATACACGCACCGAAGCGCAACGCATCAATAAAGATCTCGGCCTTATGTTCGACAAAAATATGGAAGGCCTGTTCTGCAAAGCCTCTGCCATGAGCCGCTATTTCCTCACTCCGTGGCCGCCATACCTGTTGATACGTTGTGTCCACCCACCGGAGCGCATCGTCCCCCGTATGCCAGGTAAGAGAACGAGAGCTTCCAGCGCTGCGGATTCCCAACCAGGCCCGGCCCTCCTTACTGGGATCCAGCAGATAGCGCAGGAACTCCCTCAAGCGATCTGCATGAAACACCGGCCGGGGGTCCCAGTAAAGAGGCAACGTATAAAGAAGCATCACGCGCTGAAACTCCATGGCTCACCTCCATTTTCTGAATCTAAAACAGATCATCGATGCGATTCCCAATCCCACGCTGGCTCAGGGGAAATTCCCCGAACATTTGGAATCTACATTATGTGCTGCTTCAATCCCACGCTGGTTCGATTGAGGCGTTGCTCATGCTTGCGATCATCCACGCCACCACATCGTTTCAATCCCACGCTGGTTCGATTGAGGCGGATCCGGAGCGGGTCCCCCTCCGGCCGGTGATCTTCGTTTCAATCCCACGCTGGTTCGATTGAGGCGACGTGGTGATCGCCATGTATCCCGATGCGCCCGGGGTTTCAATCCCACGCTGGTTCGATTGAGGCCTACAGCGCTGGAGTGATCGCTACTGGGGCGTAGAAGGTTTCAATCCCACGCTGGTTCGATTGAGGCCCAGCGCAGGACGCACTGGACCACTTCCTGGAGCTTGTTTCAATCCCACGCTGGTTCGATTGAGGCGGATCCGGCCACAAGGAAAGTAGTGATGGACATGATCGTTTCAATCCCACGCTGGTTCGATTGAGGCCTTTCTTTCAGGCCTTTGTTCAGCCCGGGGATTACGGGTTTCAATCCCACGCTGGTTCGATTGAGGCGTGGCTCCGGATCCTGGAGGATCCGGAGATCCCCCGTTTCAATCCCACGCTGGTTCGATTGAGGCTCCGTTTGTTGTGAATGAGGCCCTGAAGGTGCTTCAGTTTCAATCCCACGCTGGTTCGATTGAGGCTCCGCCGCGCCCTCCGGGACGGCGCCCCGGAGGAGGGTTTCAATCCCACGCTGGTTCGATTGAGGCTTTGGAAACTTCAAGATCGCCGCCGCCCCCTCCGGGGTTTCAATCCCACGCTGGTTCGATTGAGGCCTCTCCCCGCCGTTCACGGCGTCCAGCAGGATCAGCTGTTTCAATCCCACGCTGGTTCGATTGAGGCAATGGTGACAGTATCAGGAGCGCCTGGGTGGACTTTCGTTTCAATCCCACGCTGGTTCGATTGAGGCGCCATGTCCGCCGCCCGCCAGGCCGTCATCCTCCCGAGTTTCAATCCCACGCTGGTTCGATTGAGGCTCTAAGGAGGTGGCCCATGTTCTTTTTTGACAATCCAGTTTCAATCCCACGCTGGTTCGATTGAGGCCCTTCCCTGGCGGGCCCAGCGCGCTCCCGGGGAGGGGTTTCAATCCCACGCTGGTTCGATTGAGGCGCCTGCGCGGCGGGGGCGGGGGCCGCCCCAAGAAGGTGTTTCAATCCCACGCTGGTTCGATTGAGGCGCATCGTGGTGGACCCTTGGAAATCCCCCCATCTACACGTTTCAATCCCACGCTGGTTCGATTGAGGCCTTCATCGAGCTGGAGCCCGGGGAGATTGCTGTCGTGGTTTCAATCCCACGCTGGTTCGATTGAGGCCCCTACCTTCTCCTCCGATGGCGCGATGGAAGCGGCGTTTCAATCCCACGCTGGTTCGATTGAGGCGCCGTTTGGCCAATCTTCTGGGGCCAGGTGGTCAAGAGTTTCAATCCCACGCTGGTTCGATTGAGGCCCGTGGCCTCGACTTCCTCCCCTTCCTCTTCGTCCGCCCGTTTCAATCCCACGCTGGTTCGATTGAGGCCCGCGGGGAGGACGACGGCCATGATCCGCCCGTCCGCCGGCGTTTCAATCCCACGCTGGTTCGATTGAGGCGACCGCATCCCCGCAACCATCTCCCCGATCCTGAAGGTTTCAATCCCACGCTGGTTCGATTGAGGCGGCATCGCGCGCCGCGGCGGCTCATCGGGATAGGCGCGTTTCAATCCCACGCTGGTTCGATTGAGGCGCCGCGATCCCGGCCGCGGGCGAGTTCGAATACCGAGTTTCAATCCCACGCTGGTTCGATTGAGGCGGTCCGGTCCCTTTCCCCGGCCGGGCGCTTCGCCCGTTTCAATCCCACGCTGGTTCGATTGAGGCGCATCGCCCAGCGCCTGTTCCCGGAGCTTCGGGAGCGCGTTTCAATCCCACGCTGGTTCGATTGAGGCCCCCAGTAGCTGGCACGCTCGAGGGCCAGATCGGGGTTTCAATCCCACGCTGGTTCGATTGAGGCCGGCGGCGTCGGCGGCGTTCTGCAGGGCGTTTCGCGTTTCAATCCCACGCTGGTTCGATTGAGGCGCCGATGGAGAACCAGAAGGCGATGGCGGCCACCACGAGTTTCAATCCCACGCTGGTTCGATTGAGGCGGTTCTCCTCCCCATGGCCTACGCCTTCCTGACATCGTTTCAATCCCACGCTGGTTCGATTGAGGCCGATGAGCCCGGGGATCCCATCCGAATCGGGGATCGTTTCAATCCCACGCTGGTTCGATTGAGGCGCATGGTCAGCGTGCCCAGCATGCTGACCCGCTCCATGTTTCAATCCCACGCTGGTTCGATTGAGGCTCGGCGTCGGGGGAGGGACGGCCATGCCGTTCAGGGGTTTCAATCCCACGCTGGTTCGATTGAGGCTCTCCCGCCCGCGCCCGCAATCGGGCGTGGTATCGCGTTTCAATCCCACGCTGGTTCGATTGAGGCGCTGGCGCTGATCCATGCGCTGATGCGATACCAGCGTTTCAATCCCACGCTGGTTCGATTGAGGCCCAGGCCACGGCCAAACAACTTATTCGAATAACTCTTCGTTTCAATCCCACGCTGGTTCGATTGAGGCTTCGGAACTGGAGCGATCGCTACTGGGGGGTGGAGGGTTTCAATCCCACGCTGGTTCGATTGAGGCGCCGTGCGCTGGGAGACAGGCGAAAGCCGGACGAGGTGTTTCAATCCCACGCTGGTTCGATTGAGGCCGCCCTCCCCGACGCCGTGGCCATGGCCCGGGACGACGTTTCAATCCCACGCTGGTTCGATTGAGGCCCGATGAGCTGGAGGGCCTCCGGCGCGGAGACGTCCGTTTCAATCCCACGCTGGTTCGATTGAGGCGAAGCTCAGGTGGGCGACCAGGCCCTGGAGCCCGATGTTTCAATCCCACGCTGGTTCGATTGAGGCCGATCACAACGCCCAGCGTGAGATTGAAAAAGACCGGTTTCAATCCCACGCTGGTTCGATTGAGGCTCAGCCCTTCTTGGATCCTTTTCTCCACCAGCTCCCGTTTCAATCCCACGCTGGTTCGATTGAGGCCATCAACACAGCAGCCAGACCCACCACGAGCAGCGCCGTTTCAATCCCACGCTGGTTCGATTGAGGCGCGGGAGCAGGATGAGGATTTCCTGCTCCCGATGGTGTTTCAATCCCACGCTGGTTCGATTGAGGCCAAACGGCGCTTCGCGAATCCAGCGCTCCAGAAGCGGTTTCAATCCCACGCTGGTTCGATTGAGGCTATTACGATTAACGAGCCATGAGCGAGATCTCGATCCGTTTCAATCCCACGCTGGTTCGATTGAGGCAACGAAGCATATGTAGATGCGTGAATGGTAAACCCGAGTTTCAATCCCACGCTGGTTCGATTGAGGCAGCAATTGGTCTGGGTGTGACTGAATCAGGTGCTCCGTTTCAATCCCACGCTGGTTCGATTGAGGCCCGCCGCATTTTACCCCCCCTGCTTTTTAATTTCGTCGTTTCAATCCCACGCTGGTTCGATTGAGGCAAGAAAAGCGATCCCCGGGCGGGGGAAGGATTGGCCGTTTCAATCCCACGCTGGTTCGATTGAGGCGAATTGAGATCGACGAATTCACGAAATTCGCCCGCCGTTTCAATCCCACGCTGGTTCGATTGAGGCTCGAGGAGTTTCACGGGTCGGAAAAATGCCGCAAAGCGTTTCAATCCCACGCTGGTTCGATTGAGGCAGATCCCGTGAGGAGGGGGAGAAGCATATCCACACAAAGTTTCAATCCCACGCTGGTTCGATTGAGGCTTCGCGCTGCTCACGGGGCGTGATATGAGCCTGTCGTTTCAATCCCACGCTGGTTCGATTGAGGCGATAAACCCTTCGTGGAAATTGAGCACCCATTCAAGAGTTTCAATCCCACGCTGGTTCGATTGAGGCCGCGGCGGCGGAGGTCGCGGTGCGCAGCGGCCACCGTTTCAATCCCACGCTGGTTCGATTGAGGCGCGGACGCGGTAATCGCGCTCGAGGATGATGAAGAACGGTTTCAATCCCACGCTGGTTCGATTGAGGCCGTCACGCACCATCATCCGAATTAGATCGCTGACGCCGTTTCAATCCCACGCTGGTTCGATTGAGGCCAGTAGCGGACAAGCTCCAGATTGACGTCCGCGTCCACCGTTTCAATCCCACGCTGGTTCGATTGAGGCGAGCTTCACGTAGAGGATCCCAAGCGGGCCGATCTCAAGTTTCAATCCCACGCTGGTTCGATTGAGGCAGGGAGTGCTCCCGCACCAGATAGACGAGACGACACAGTTTCAATCCCACGCTGGTTCGATTGAGGCGGCGGCTCTGGTTCCAGATCTGAGCGATATCGCCCTCGTTTCAATCCCACGCTGGTTCGATTGAGGCGGCGGCCCGCTGGGAGCGGACGCCGGAGGGGTTCCTGTTTCAATCCCACGCTGGTTCGATTGAGGCCCGGATGCGCGCGAGATAATACGCGCGCAGCACCATGGTTTCAATCCCACGCTGGTTCGATTGAGGCGTGGGTGTTCTGCCTGGAGGACGGGCGTCGGGTCACGTTTCAATCCCACGCTGGTTCGATTGAGGCAGGACAGCGGCGTCTCCATCGGGCCGAGCAGCGCGGTTTCAATCCCACGCTGGTTCGATTGAGGCTCAGCAAGACCGTCGCCTCCGGCGGACAGGTCCCGAGTTTCAATCCCACGCTGGTTCGATTGAGGCTCTTATCCTGCTGGTGGCGGGCATGATCTACGCCACGTTTCAATCCCACGCTGGTTCGATTGAGGCGGGCGTCAAGTCAAAATGTTTTGTTTTCTGTGTGACGTTTCAATCCCACGCTGGTTCGATTGAGGCCGGTAGCCCAGCGCTGCCGCGCGCCGCCAGAGGCGCGTTTCAATCCCACGCTGGTTCGATTGAGGCCCTCCTTCGGGCTGGGATGGGCGGAGAGTCCTTCCTGAGTTTCAATCCCACGCTGGTTCGATTGAGGCGCGCGTCTGATGGCGGAGTTCCTCTCGCTGGGTATCGTTTCAATCCCACGCTGGTTCGATTGAGGCCTGGACGACGGACCACCCGGGCTGGGAGAACCCCCGTTTCAATCCCACGCTGGTTCGATTGAGGCCGCCCCCGGCCGCAGGACCAGGCCCGGGTTGGCCCGGGTTTCAATCCCACGCTGGTTCGATTGAGGCTCTCCCCGGAGGAGGCCCGCGCCCTGGGGCTTCCCGGTTTCAATCCCACGCTGGTTCGATTGAGGCTCCGCCAGCGCCCGGGCGTCCTCCTCGGTATACCCAGTTTCAATCCCACGCTGGTTCGATTGAGGCGACCCTTGCGAGGCTGCTGCGGCTCGGCATCATCGACGGTTTCAATCCCACGCTGGTTCGATTGAGGCTTCGACATGCGTGTCGGGGACCCGCTCGAGTATATGGTTTCAATCCCACGCTGGTTCGATTGAGGCCCTCCGCCTCGTCCTCGGCGTCGATCAGCCGCCAGGCGGTTTCAATCCCACGCTGGTTCGATTGAGGCCGCGCCCGGATCTCAGGAGGGAAGGGAGGGAAAGATGAGTTTCAATCCCACGCTGGTTCGATTGAGGCCCGGGCGAGGATGCCCGGCCGGGGAGGTCATTACAAGTTTCAATCCCACGCTGGTTCGATTGAGGCAAAGCTGATTTGGTTGCGCTTTGCCTGGCGCCTGGGTTTCAATCCCACGCTGGTTCGATTGAGGCCTCCAGTCCGGCCGCTACACGGTTCGACGAGTGAAGAAGTTTCAATCCCACGCTGGTTCGATTGAGGCTCCAGGAGGGCGAGCAGCTCCACCGGGGAGATCCGCGTTTCAATCCCACGCTGGTTCGATTGAGGCCTCCCGGACCCCCTCCGGCGTGGGGACCGGGATCCGCGTTTCAATCCCACGCTGGTTCGATTGAGGCCGGATCTGGTCGGACTACTGGGGGCCGCGGATGCAGGGTTTCAATCCCACGCTGGTTCGATTGAGGCATCGTTCTTTTTCGTCCGCCTGGAGGCCTACGCGGAGTTTCAATCCCACGCTGGTTCGATTGAGGCCGCTCATGTCGCTCATGTCGCACCTCCATATCGTGTTGTTTCAATCCCACGCTGGTTCGATTGAGGCGCGACCCATACTGGAAGGAGCGATTGAGGATGTATGGGTTTCAATCCCACGCTGGTTCGATTGAGGCGTTCCCGGAGCGGACCCCCTTCGGGATGATCTTCTCCGGTTTCAATCCCACGCTGGTTCGATTGAGGCAAGCCCCAGACGGCGGAGATCTTCCAGGCCATGTTCGTTTCAATCCCACGCTGGTTCGATTGAGGCCCTGCGATTTCAGGGCTGGGAAGAAGAAGGGAAGGAAAGGCGAATCCCTTGAAGGGATTGCGTTTTCAGTCTACCATAATTCCGGGAAATCTGTCAAGGGGTCCCGACCGTAAAAGGGCAAGGGGACGAAGGAGGGTCCGCGGCGCTCTTTTCGGACGGGAGGGAAAGAGGCGTTCTGAATGGATGGGAATGGGGGATTCGGAATGCATCCTGGGAGGGATGGGGGGACATCGGGTATTTTCGAACGGGGCCTTTTTAAATCCTTCCGTGGACCCCCGATCGCCGGAAATCCCCGGGGGATCCACGGAGGTTTTTTGCGCGAAGGTAACCGAAGTTATCCCCTGTGAGGGTCCTCATATGCCCGGAGGAGGCGCCTATGATATCCCGCTCCATCCCCTACGGCCTCTGGCCCAGCCCGCTCGCTCCGGAGCGGATGGCCGCCACGCTCCGGATCACCGATGTCCAGTGGGATCCCTCCGGCCGCGCCCGGATCTGGCGCGAAGAGCGCTCCGGCCACGGCGTCCTGACCCTCCAGAAGGACGAAGACGCCCCCCGGGATCTCACGGAAATCGAACCCGTCCGCGCCCGCATCGGCTACGGCGGCGGGGATTTCTCAACCGGCCGGGACATCGTGATCTACGCCGGGGAGGACGGCCGGCTCTACCGCCTCCCGCTGCACACCGGCCTCCCCCAGCCGATCACGCCCCCCTTCGGGAACGCCGCTTCCCCCACCCTCTCCCCCGACGGACGCTGGGTCCTCTTCGTGCACTCCGATGGCACCACGGACGCGCTGGCCCTGGTCGATGCGGAGGGACGGGGGTGGCCTCAGAAGGTGAGCGAGGGCGCGGACTTCTATATGCAACCCGTCTGGCATCCCACCCGCCCCCTCATCGCCTGGGTGGAGTGGGATCACCCGAACATGCCCTGGGATGGCGCCCGCCTGGCCCTGGCCCGCCTGGAGGGCGATCCCCCCCGCCCCACCGGGATCGAGATCGTCGCCGGCGACGCCCATACGCCGGTCTTCCAGCCCGCTTTCTCCCCCGACGGCCGTTTCCTGAGCTATATCCTCACCCCGGGGGAATGGGATGCCCTGGTGGTGATGGACCTGGAGACCGGCGCCCGAAGGGTTCTGGTGGAAGGGACCACCCTGATGCCGCCGGCCTGGGTCCAGGGCCTGCGGGTTTACGGATGGAGCCCCCGGGGGGACCGGATCTTCTTCCGCCGGAACGAGAACGCCACCGCTTCCCTCGAATCGGTCGACCTGGAAGGACGGATCGTCCGCCTGGACCTCGGGCCTTATACCTGGTTCGACCAGCTCGCCGTCGCGCCGGACCGGGAGGCCCTCCTGATGATCGCTTCCTCTCCCCTCCATCCGCCCCGTGTGATTTCATGGGAAGATGGCCGCATCCGCGTCCATCGCTACACCAGCGCGGAGCGGGTCCCCCTGGAGGCCCTTTCCTCCCCGCAGCCGATCCAGTGGCCCGCGCCCGATGGGACGATGGTCCACGGCCTGTATTACCCGCCCGCCGGATCGGGGATCGAAGGGAAGGGGCTTCCCCCCGCGATCATCAGCATCCACGGTGGCCCTACCTCCCAGCGGGTGATGAGCTACAACGCCGACGCCCAGTTCTTCGCCACGCGGGGCTTCGCCTATCTGGAGGTGAATTACCGGGGGAGCACGGGCTACGGCCGCTCGTATCGGGATGCGCTGAAAGGCAACTGGGGCGTTCTCGATGTGGAGGATGCGGTGGGCGGGGCCCGGGCCCTGGTGGAGCGAGGTCTGGCCGATCCCCGGCGCCTGGTGATCATGGGCGGCAGCGCCGGCGGCTACACCGTCCTCAACGCCCTGATCCGCTACCCCGGATTCTTCCGCGCCGGCATCTGCCTCTTCGGCGTCACGAACCTCTTCACCCTCGCCGCCGAGACCCATAAGTTCGAGGCCCACTACCTGGACACGCTGGTGGGGCCGCTGCCAGAGGCTGCTGAGCGCTATCGGGAACGGTCCCCTATCTTCCACGCCGATCGAATCCAGGATCCCGTGGCGATCTTCCAGGGCGCGGAGGATCAGGTGGTGCCGCCCAACCAGGCGGAGGCCATCGTGGACGCGCTGCGCCGACGGGGGGTTCCCCATCTTTACCGTCTTTATCCCGGGGAAGGCCACGGCTGGCGCCGCGCCGAAACCATCATCGCCTTCTACCGCGAGGTCCTGGATTTCCTCCGCCAGTATGTGCTGTTCGCATGATCGGGGGATCCAGCGGCCGCCTCGCTCAGGTGCCAGCGGAAGTCGTCCGCCGCAGCGAGGAATTCGACCGGGATGGGCCTTCGGTCGGTGGCCGGCCGTGGGGTGTCGAATGAATTCGACCTCAAAAGGCCTTCGGCCGATGGCCGGCCGCCGCCGGCCAGAAAGCATTTCGCGTCGGCGCAGGCCGACGCAAGGCACGGAGTGCCCAACAAGGCCGATTTTAATCGGCATAAGGGGCCGACGCGGGATGGGCGCCGAATGAATTCGACCTCGACAGGCCTTCGGCCGATGGCCGGCCGCCGCCGGCCGGAAGCAATCGCGTCGGCGCAGGCCGACGCAAGGCACGAAGTGCCCAACAAGGCCGATTTTAATCGGCATAAGGGGCCGACGCGGGATGGGCGCCGAATGAATTCGACCTCGACAGGCCTTCGGCCGATGGCCGGCCGCCGCCGGCCGGAAGCAATCGCGTCGGCGCAGGCCGACGCAAGGCACGAAGTGCCCAACAAGGCCGATTTCCATCGGCATAAGGGGCCGACGCGGGATGGGCGCCGAATGAATTCGACCTCGACAGGCCTTCGGCCGATGGCCGGCCGCCGCCGGCCGGAAGCGATTGCGTCGGCGCAGGCCGACGCAAGGCACGGAGTGCCCAACAAGGCCGATTTTAATCGGCATAAGGGGCCGACGCGGGATGGGCGCCGAATGAATTCGACCTCGACAGGCCTTCGGCCGATGGCCGGCCG